>JANWVL010000079.1 GCA_025056655.1 Candidatus Methylacidiphilales bacterium | reverse complement strand
GATGAAACCTCATCAAAACAGCAACTCATCCGCCAGCTCCTTTCCCTCACCAAAGCGAATGACCCACAAACCATCGCAGATCAATTCTCAGCATCTGCCTCTGCGCAACTCGCACTCCTCGCTCAACAATTTACTGACGGTCAAGCGACTCTTAAGAAATCACTCGCAGAAGCTGCACAAAAATTCTCCATTGCCATAATTCCACGGATCGAAAAAATTTACATGGACACTTTTTCATCCTTCTCCATCCAAGATCTCCAAACAATCGTAAACTTCTATTCGACCGAGGCAGGCCAAAAATTCAATAACACCCTACTCAGCATCTCTCCACAATTAATCTCCGCTTCCACCGATCCTTCCGTGATACAACCGCTCACACAAGAAATTATCCGGGCTTTTACACTTGCCTCTCCTTTTCCGAGCTCTCTGTCTCCTTCATCACAGGAAAACACCGCGATGACCCCTGAACCCCCCCCTGCACCCTCATCGCCTCCCACATCTACTCCTGAGGAAGAATCCGCCCCAGATAAAAAATCTAGTTCACCAGATAAAGATCCATCTCAGGCCAATCCCTGATCCTCATCTCATGCTTAAGCCGCCAATTCACCTAGCTATCTTAGGCGCAACGGGAGCCGTCGGCCAAGAAGTTATTCGCACTCTTGAACGACGCAATTTCCCAATCCGCCAACTCACACTCCTCGCCTCGGAGCGTTCTGCAGGAAAAACTCTGTCCTTTCGAGGCGAGTCCATTCCGGTTCAGCCTGTAAAGACCGAATCCTTTCGCGGCGTAGATATCGCCATCTTCAGCGCTGGCGCTTCGCGTTCACGCGAATTCGCCCCGCACGCACAAGCCGCGGGCGCCATCGTAATTGACAACTCCTCAGCTTTTCGGATGGATCCTGCGATCCCACTTGTTGTGCCTGAAGTCAACCCTCAAGACCTCTCCACCCATCGAGGGCTCATCGCGAATCCAAACTGCACTGCTGCAATCCTTGCAGTAGCCTTATGGCCGCTCCACCAGGCTGCTACCATCCAGCGCATAATCGTTTCCACCTATCAGTCCGTGAGTGGCGCGGGGGCACAAGCAATGGTTGAGCTTGAAAAGCAAGTTGCTCAATATCTGCGAAATGAACCTCTCACATGCAGCGTCTTCCCTCATCCGATCGCGTTCAACCTCTTTTCTCACAACACCCCCATCGCCGACAACGGCTACAACGACGAAGAAAACAAAGTCCGCCAAGAAATTCGTAAGATCTTTCATCTCCCCGATCTTCCCATATGCGCCACTTGCATTCGCGTCCCGGTTTTCCGCGCCCATTCTGAATCCGTCGTCATTGAGACAGCACGTAAACTCAGCCCTGCAGAAGCTCGTGAAATTCTCTCTCGCGCCCCAGGCATCCGCCTCGTAGATGATCCCGCTACGAATCATTTCCCAATGCCGATTGAAGCTTCAGGCCAACTTGAGATTCTTGTCGGACGCATTCGTGAAGATCTTTCTCACCCACGAGGGCTCGCCCTCTTTATCTCTGGCGATCAACTCCTCAAAGGAGCAGCCTGGAACGCCGTTCAAATCGCTGAACTGCTTCTTGATAAAGCGTCTTGACTCGTCTAGACTACAGATTGCCTTAAGGAGGAAGTAGCCAGTATTTGAATGGAACGCCCCGAAGCCTTCTCATCCCACGGCGAAGAACTACACTTCCCCTACAAGCATGCTCTAGTCGCTTTTATTTCCCTCACACTCCTAATTATCACCCTATATGGGATCTGGGTCTTAAAAACCACAGGAGACTATATCCTAAGCCCGATCAAAACTACCCACCATTTCACCTACCAAAAACCGGTCCAGAGCGGCCTTCAAACTGTCCCGTTTCTCGTCAACCTCTCGCGTCCAGCATTGCCAGTCGATGAGGATAATGTCTCACAAGATGACCCACCTAGCTCCATATCTACCACAGAAGCTCCTACCGAAATAATCCAAGAATACCCATGGGAACACGACAAAAGCCTCGAATGGCTTCGTCCAGAACGAAAACGCACCATTTTACGCGTTCCAGACCAATACCCTACCATCCAGCAAGCAATTGAAGCTGCAGTCCCTGGCAATCAAATCATCATTGCACCCGGCACCTACGAAGAAAGCTTCGTCATAGACAAAACGATTGAAATCGGAGCCACCGAGCCAGGCACCGTCACCCTTCGCACTGATGCAGACTCGCCTGTCATTCAAGTCCGCAACGGTGCTGTTCCGCGCATAAGCTTTCTCACATTCGAACACCTTCCTGATTACAAATCCGACGAGCCAGCCGCTCTCCTATTCATCGCTGATGCAAGCCCCACTATTGAACGCTGCATTTTCCAATTTTCACAAGGCTCCGGGATTGAAATTACCGGAGACACCACTACGCGAATCATTCAATCCCACATACAACGAAATCGAGGATTTGGAGTTCACGTTGTAGGCAAGAAAGCGCAAGTCGTCTTAATTGAAAACCAAATCCAAAGCAATGAGCTTACAGGTGTTGTTATCGCCGAAGGAGCGCGTGCCGCTATTCGCAAAAACATCATAATCGCAAACGGATGGGATGGCGTTGGCGTTTTCGACCCAGAAACCAACCCTCTCATTTACTCCAACACCATCTCAGATAACGGTCGCCGCGGTCTCGCCTTCAGCCGCGGAGCCAAAGGTCTGGCACAAAGCAACACGATCGAGTCCAACGCATGGGACGGCATCGTCGTCCTTGATCCCGACACCGCTCCAATCCTGAATTACAATATCATCCGTCGCAACAACGCCCGCGGAATCCATTTCATGGACGGAGCAAAAGGCGTGGCCAACGCCAACCTTGTCGAGAACAATTTCGAAACAGGCATCATGATCTCTGGAGCCGATACCCAACCAGAACTCAATTTCAACCGATCGAACAAAAACGGTCTCTGGGGATACGACTATGACCAAGGAGCCCAGATTGTCCGCGGCCGCGGAAACAGCGCCCACGGCAACTCCGCTGGACCTATTCGTAATCCGCCTCATCATGGCTTTTAAACTCCCCTCCCCCCACCTACACTTATAGTAAATAAGAGGCCTAACTGAACCGGCGCTTAAAAGCCTCCACCACGGGCATCGGGACAAACGACTCGACGTTGCCGCCCAATCGTGCGATTTCCTTCACTAGTGTTGAACTGATGAATGAATTTTTAGCCCGAGGCATGAGAAAGAGTGTCTCTATCTCTGGAGCCAACTCTCGGTTCATTAGCGCTAGTTGAAATTCATATTCAAAATCGGACACTGCTCGTAAGCCGCGCAATATCGCTACGGCTTGCTGTTTTCGTACGTAATCGATCAAGAGGCCTTCAAAAGCGGCGACTGTGATCGGGGTCGAGGTCTGAATCTCCTTTAAGCTGGCCGCGATCAAAGCGCATCGTTCTTCTGTATTGAAGAGCGTCGTCTTAGGCGTGTGGATTGCTACGGCGATGTGGACGTGATCGAAGAGTTGTGCCGCTCGCTCGATGACGTCGAGATGCCCGTAAGTAATCGGATCGAAGGTCCCTGGGTAGATGACAGTGCGTGGCATATGGTCTAGAAATTTATTGAGGGACACGCTTAATGACGGCTCCGACCGCTCGCAATTTTTCATCGATCCGTTCATAGCCTCGATCGATGTGATAGACCCGCAACACTTCTGTATTGCCTTTGGCTGCAAGCCCAGCGAGAACCAGTGCAGCCGAGGCACGCAGATCCGATGCCATCACTGGCGCTCCGGAAAGGTAGGGAACGCCTTTGATGATCACTGTGTTGCCTTGTAGATCGGCTTGTGCGCCCATGCGTTTGAGCTCGCTGATGTGCATGAAGCGGTTAGGGAAGATTTTGTCTGTGACGACGCTGATCCCTGAAGTGATCGAGAGAAGGGCACAAAACTGCGCTTGCATGTCGGTTGGGAAGCCTGGATAGGTGTCTGTAGCAATTTCGAGCGCATTAAGTTTCTCAGGGACGGAGAGGCTCAGAGTCTGTCCTTCCGCACTAAATCGGACTCCACAGGCTTCAAGTTGTGAGAGGATGGCTTGCATGTGACTGCGGCAGACGCCGCGGATTTGGATAGCGGAGCGCGTAATGGCGGCGGCTACCATAAATGTGCCAGCTTCGATTCGATCTGGGATGATGGTGTGTTCAAAGCCGTGTAGTTCGCGAGCGCCTTGGATTTCGATTCGGCGTGTGCCTGCTCCTTGTATGGATGCGCCCATTTTGCAGAGGACTTGTGCAAGATCGACTACTTCGGGTTCGCAAGCTGCGTTTTCGATGATCGTCGTCCCATCGGCTCGCGTGGCCGCCATCATGACGTTGTCCGTGCCGAGGACTGTGGAGCCAAACTTTCCTCCCATAAAGATTTCTTGCCCTACAAGCCGCGTAGCTGATGCATGGATATTGCCCGATTCTGTGGTGATTGTAGCGCCAAGCGCTCTCAGCCCATGAAGATGGATATCAATCGGTCGGTCTCCGATCACGCATCCGCCAGGAAGCGAGACTTGGGCGTATCCACAGCGCGCAAGAAGTGGGCCCAGAATACAAATCGAAGCGCGCATTTTTCGGACGAGATCGTAAGGTGCTTGTGCATGGATTGTCTCAGCGCGGACGATGACGGTGCCCTGTTCGTAATAGACTTCAGCGCCGAGATAACGAAGTAACTCGAGCATGTGGCGGGTGTCCGAGAGATTGGGCACGCGGTGGATCACGCAACGTTCTCGAGTCAGAAGTGTCGCGGCTAGGATTGGTAGAGCAGAGTTTTTCGATCCACTTACGGTGAGAGAACCTTGAAGTCTGTGGCCACCTTCGATGATAAATTTATCCATGGATAGAAATTGAGGAGCTGTGGGCTGCCGTAATTACGCGAGTCGGACCGACGAGGAAACTGAGTCTGTGGATTGGTTGATAGTTGTGGGTCTGCATGAGTGCCAACACGGGCTCATCCTGCCCGTCACCAATTTCTAATGCAAGCACGGGAATGGCTACTGTAGAGGCTTGTGATATGAAGCGGCGGATGATCTCTAGGCCATCGTGTCCTCCGTCGAGTGCCAGTCGGGGTTCTCGCTGCACATGTGGGGCGAGGCGCGATAAATCTTCACTTGGAAGGTAAGGAAGATTGGCGGTAACAAGATAAGGTTTCCACTCGGTGAGGGGAAGGCCTTGGAGTAAATCAGCCTGAAAAAAGGTGATCTGTGGGTAGTTGCAGGCGTTGCGATGAGCGACGGAAAGTGCTGCTGCAGAGATGTCTGTGGCATAGATTTTAGCATTTGGGAAACGGTCTGCCGCGGCTATGGCAATGGCACCTGAGCCCGTGCCTACATCTAGCCATGAGCCTTGATTTGGATCGAAGAGTGATGCGGCTGTCTCAAAGAGTAACTCTGTGTCCGGCCGAGGAATCAGAACGGCTGGATCGACGTAAAGTGTGTGATGGAGAAACTGAGCTTGCTGTGTGATGTAAGCGATCGGTTCTCCTGCGGCGCGCTTCTCGATGAATTGAAGAAAACGTTCTTGGTCTGAATCGGAAATTGCAAGATGACAGAGCTGCGCAAGCAGAGTCATGCGTGATATGCCGAGGATATGGGCTGCGAGGGTCTCTGCTTCGAGTCGTGGGTTTTCTATGCCCTGGACAGAGCTTAATCTTTCAGCTCCTTCTTGAATAAGACTCGCAAGAGTCGGCTTATGGGGCACGCTCATGCAAGCGCAGTTTTTTTGAAGCGGCAAGGGTGTTGCTGTGAAGGCTTATGGGTTGAGGCGTATGCGGTAGAAGCTTCGTTGATGGTTGTTGACGGCAGCGGTGTGGGTGAAGGTTTTTGTGATTTCTCCGGGGCCTGCTGTGATGGGGGTGCCTATGTCGGTCCAGGTTGTTAGATTTAGGGAGTGTTGGACTTGGTAGGTGCGACCGGGGAATGTGTTGAAGGTGAGCTGGAGGTTTCCGGATGCGGTGATCGTGTGTTGGATCACGAAATCGCGCTCTGGATCGAGGCGATCAAAGATGAAATCTGCATTTTCGTCGCGTAAGGCTACTGTGGGCATGTGGAGCCATTCGTTTGGCTCGAGGTTGTTGTTGCCGTTTCCTGCTGGGACTTGGGCTGCGATGCCGGCACCGTCGGGGTTGCCGTATGCAACGGCTGCAAAGTAAAGGTTTTGCGGGACTTGACCGAAGGCCTCCACCAGATCGATGACTCCCTCTAGAGCTTGTGGGCCAGTGCCTTCAGCGCTTTGGTGTGTGGTGCCAGCATTGAACCATGCACGGTAGTTGTTCGTGCCCTCGCCGGCGAGGTAAGGCTTGTTGGGTGGAATGGCAATTTGTCCTGCTTTAGCCCAGACTGCGGGTGTGGTGGCTGAAGAGAGTAGGGAGTCGGAGATATAGATGAAGTGATCGTTTGAGCTTGGAGAGGCTCCTGTGGCCCAAGTGGCGACGTAAAGTTTGGTGCCACGGACGGCGGCATAGAGGCGCATGCCGTTATCGGCGATGAGGTAGTTTGGGTGTTCGAATTGGCCATCCATGTTGAAGTTGATGGGGGCTGAGGGAGTTGTGACGGTGACGGGAGCCGTTTGAGCAGAGTTGCCGTAGATGTTGTGTGCTTGGAGGGTGTATGAGTAGGTTGTGAGGGGTGAGAGACCGGTGTCGGTGAAGGTTGTGTTTGTGAGGTTGCTGGCGATGATGTTGCCGTTGCGGCGTAGGGTGTAGTGAGCGGCGCCTGGAGTGGCTGTCCATGTGATGATGACAGTTGTGTGATTTTGTGCTGTAGCCGTGAGACCCGTGGGCGTGGGGGGTGGAACGGCTGCGGGTGTGGTGACGCAGTGTGGTGCAGAGTCGGGGGAGGTGCCGGCCGTATTTTTTGCGGCGACGGTGTAGCAGTATTGGGTTTGTGGGATGAGGTTGGTGTCGTTGTAGCTGTTGGTTGTGACTGTGGCGACGAGGACGTTGTTGCGTTTGACTTCGTATTGTGTGGCGCCGGGGACAGCGTTCCAGGTGAGATTGACTTGTGTGGCAGAGGGGGTTGTGGATTGGAGGTTGGTGGGTGTGGCGGGGATTGTGGGGGTGTTGCCATCGTCTTCGACGAAGACGTGTTGGATGTCGGTGCGGGCTATGTTGCCTTTGGTGTCGGTGGCTTCGATGTAGTAGTCGAAGAGTTTGCCTCGGAAGTTGGGGACGTTTCCGTCGTGGATTTTGGCGTAGTAGTAGTCGGCGAGTTTGCCGGGGGGGAGTTCGATGAAGTAGTTGATTTGTGCGTTGTTGGCGGCAGCGTTGAGCTCAGCTCGTGTGCGAGGCAGTGTGCGTTTGGTCATGGGGATGGTTATCCAGGGGCCGACGTCAGGGCCGCCGGCATAGGTCTCGTTTTGGTTGTTGGCGAGGGTGTTGACGCCATCATTGTCCATGCGGATTTTGAGGTTGACGGATTGGACTCCGGAGACGTCGTAAACATGCGTCCAGATGTAGAACTCGGAGTTCATTTTTTTGAGGTAGTTGCTGTTGCCGGGAACGGGGTTAAACCATCCAAAAGTCCAGCCACCGGGATTCCATGGGAATCGTTGAGGGTAGAAGACGGTGGGGGGGGTCTGGTCTTTGTGGAGGTTGGCGTTGATGTAGGGCTCGAGTTTTTGTATGGCGCGGAGGGTGGCGAGGGAGGGTTTGACTTCGTCGTCATTGCCGAGTCCGCCGTAGTAGTTGAAGCCGGAGTCAAGCCCTTTGAGGTAGATGTGCCAGGCTAATTCGACTATGTTGGGATTTGTGTAGGGGCCGTGCCAGTCGTATGGGGCTTGTATTTTCCAGGCTTCGACGGTGCCGCCGTCGCCTTTCCAGATTTGCTCGGCGGTTTCAACCCAGTTGGCGCCAGTGACGACAGCCGCCCAGCTCCAGAATTTGAGGGCGAAGCCAGGTGTCTCAAGATCAACGATAGTGTTCGGGTAAGCCGTGGGCGACCCGGACTTAAGAGGTGGCTCGATCCACTTGAGAAAATAGGGTGAGCCGTAACACATTTCGGGGAATATCCAAGAGCCGGCTTCGATGTGAACGAATTGGCCTGGGGGGGGTGGTTTTTGGTTCACCATGTCTTGGATAGTGGTGATCTTGTAACCTGCGGATTGGGAGTTGGAGAAGAGTTGTGGGGTGGCGACCATCCAGGAGTCGTATCCACCGCCCCAGGCGTTGTCGCCGTCGGTGGCAGGAAGGACGATGGCGGGGCGGTTGGGGTCGGTGGCGAAGGGGGCGATGTGGTTTTGGATTTTGGAGATGCCTTCGTTGGCATAGCCATAGCGGTAGGAGAGGACGTCGTCTGAGGGGACGAGGATGATGGATTTTTCTTGGCCGGTGGCGGGGTTGACGTATTTGGCGCGGTGGAGTTGATAGGCGAAGGGGGAGACGTTCCATGCGGCTTGGCCGGGGTTGGGCTCGCCGAACCACCAGCCTGTGGTGGGGGAGGGGCCGAGGAGGTCGGCTTTGTTGGGGGGTGAGTATTTGATGTCGAATTTGCTGGGTGGGTTGATTCTTGATGGGTCAAAGTAGGTAGGACAGGTGCGGGAGAGATGGTGACTGGCTACGATGACCCATTGGTAGCCTTCGTCGACAAGAACGTCGATCATGGGTATGGTGAAGGCCATTTCGGTGGGGAAGAAGCCCTTTGAGTGGTCGGAGAGGTCCATGTTGCCGTTCCAGGCTTTCCACCAGGCTTGTTTGAAGAGTTGGATTTCTTTTCGGAATACGGATTTGGGGAGGACGGCTCCGAGGGAGTGGTGGTAGGTGAATCCGACGAGGTCGAGGCGCGGGGAGCCTGAGGGGGTGGACCAGCCGCGGGCTTGGCGGTTGCCGTCCCACCAGCCTGGGCCGTAGCCGAGTTGGTTGTGGGCGGCGAGTTGGCGGACGTTGTCGATGAGGGAGCCGGAGTAGCTCATGGCGAAGCCGCCTGCGGAGTTGATGTTTTGGAGGGCATCGCGGGGGCGGCCTTGGTAGGCGGCGACGCGGTCGGCGTTGCTGAAGATTTCGACGAGGTTGTTTTCGGGATGTTGGGCGGTGCTGTTGGGGTAGGTTTGGGTGGGCTTGAGGACGATGGAGTCCCAGGCGTATTGGACGCGGTTGGTTTGGGAGCCATTGGTGTTCCATTCTGGCCAGTAGATGGGTTGGTGGTTGTGCCAGAAGCGGGAGACCCAGACGGTTTGGGTTGGGGCAAGAGTTGGGGATAGGATGGTGAGGGTGAGGAGGGTGAGTATTGGGTTGAGGAGGGTTTTGAGGGGATGGTGTGGGGTTGGCGGAGTCATAGGAGTTAGAAGGCTTACTGTAGGGGGGTTAGAATTTTTTTTGATTTGTGTTGGGATGATTTATTTTTTGGGGTTTGGTGACATAGTTGGGGTATTCGTTAAAATCTCATAGGATTGTCAGTTTCGCAAATTATTTTTGTGATTTTGTTGAACTTTTTTTGGCGGGGCGGCAGTTTGTGGGGGGTATGAGTGCGGGTGTGGATGTTGTTGCTGTGGCTGAGTGTGCTGGGGGGGTGGCGGTTGCGTGGTCTGATGGCTGGGAGAGTTATTTTGAGGGGGAATTTTTGCGGAGGCATTGTCCTTGTGCGGTGTGTAGGGGTGAGCCGGATGTGAGGGGGCAGGGGCTTTTGGTTTCGCGACGGGAGGTGGGCGCTGAAGGTTTTGTGTTGAGGGGGTGGCGGAGGGTGGGAAATTATGCGTTGCAGTTGATGTGGGGGGATGGGCACGAGACGGGGTTGTATAGTTTTAGTTATTTGCGTGAGCTGGCGAAGCGTGTGGAGGGGGCTCAGAGGGACGAGGTGGGGGGATGAAAGCAGAGGCTGGAATGGTGCGGCGGCGGGAGGTGGTGGCGTGGGCTTTTTTTGATTTTGCGAATTCGTCGTTTACGACGGTGATGGTGACGGTGTTGTTTCCGGTGTATTTTGTGAATGCGTTGGCTCCGAGTGTTGAGGTGGGGCAGCGGTTGTGGGGGTGGGGAGGGGCGGTGGCGAATGGATTGGTGGTGGTGCTGGGGCCGTGGTTGGGTTTGTGGGCGGATCGTGCGGGGTGTAAGAAGGCGTTTTTGTTGGGAAGCACGGTGGTGTGTGTGGGTGGGACGGTGGCGCTGGGGTGGATTTCGGCGGAGGCGTGGTTGTGGGGGTTGGGGTTGTTTGTGTTGGCGAATGTGGCTTTTTTGATCGGGGAGAATTTTGTGGCGAGTTTTTTGCCGGAGATTTCGACGCGGGAGAATGTGGGGCGGATTTCGTCTTACGGGTGGGGGATTGGTTATGTGGGGGGATTGTTGAGCTTGATACTTGCGCGGCAGTGTGAGGATGAGGTGTGGGCGTTTGTGTTGACGGGGATTTTTTTTGCGTTGGCGAGTCTGCCGACGTTTTTGATTTTGAGGGAGCGCGGAGTGAGGCGAGCGGAGAGGGGGGGAGGTCTGAATGTGAGGGCGCGGTGGGATGAGTTGATCCGACCGCTGAAGGAGTCGGGGGAGATTCGTTGGATGTTGGTTGTTTTTTTTATGATCAGTGGTGGGTTGGCGACGGTGGTTTATTTTTCTAGCATTTTTGCCGAGGCTGAGCTTGGGATGGGGCGGGGGGAGTTGACGGTGATGTTTATGGCTTTGCAATTTGCGGCGATCTTAGGGGCGCTGGTGACGGGGTGGATGCAGGATCGGTGGGGGTGGAGGGTGACGTTGATCGGCACGCTGGTGTTGTGGTGCGGGACAGTGGTGGGGTGTTATGGGGTGAGGAGTGTGGAGATGTTTTATGGGGTGGCGGCTTGCGCTGGGTATGGAATTGGTGGCGTGCAGACGGGGGTGCGCGCGGCGTTGAGTCGTTTTACGAGGGGGGACGAGGCGGGGAGGGTTTTTGGATTTTGGGGATGCGCGGGGAAGTTGGCGCCTGTTGTTTTTCTGCCGCTTTTTAGCGAAGTGGCTAGCCTGTGGAGCTTGCGAGGGGCTTTGATTGTGCCTTTAGCTGGGTTTGGGCTGGGGTTATGCTTGTTAATTATATGGCAACCTGGAAAGGCAAAACAGGAGAAGGGGTGAAGTGCTTAAATTTTCGCTGATGACTTTTTTGTGGAGCTTACCTATTTTTCTTGCTTTAACGAACTCCATAACTTCCATGCACACAGCTTTACTTTTTTTAACGGCGATAGGTTTCTTAGTTTTTTTGATTTGGTATCTTGCTACAGATGAAATGGAGACTCGCTTGCGAGTGGGGCTGGCTTGTATTTTGAGCATCGCGGCATGTTGTGGGCTATCGTTATTTCCCATCGATAAAAATATAAGATTGGGTTTGGATCTGAAGGGCGGAACAGCGTTTTTAATTGGCCTCGATGGCACACCGTCTGAGGCGGCACTGAATCAAGCTGTGGAAGTGATTCGTAAGCGCGTGGATAATTTTGGGCTGACGGAGCCGATTATTCAACCTGTCGGGACGAATCGGATTAGCGTTCAAATCCCCGGCTTGTCTGAGGAAAACAAAGCTGCTGCTCGTCAACAGCTCTCGCGGGTAGCGAAGCTTGAGTTTCGGTTGGTGCACCCCGAAAATGAAGAGTTAATCAGAGAATTTAAGGAGAACGGCACGCGTCCGCCACTGGACTATGAGATATTGGACTTTGTGGAACGCGATCGACAGGGGAACGAAGTGCGAGAGAAAATCGTGGTGAAACGTAAACCTGACTTAACCGGTAAAGCTGTTGCGCAAGCCTACCGCACCTTTGATGAAATAGGCCGAGCAAATGTAGCAATTGAATTCACAGAAGAGGGCAAAGCAGCTTTCGGTAAACTCACATCCGAAAATATCGGCAATCGCCTAGCCATCGTGCTAGACGGAGAGGTGCGCAGCGCACCGGTTATCAATCAAGCAATCTTTGGACAAGCCGTGATTTCAGGCGGCGGCATGACTCCCCAGGAGGCTGAAGAGGTGGCCAGCGTGTTGGAAAACCCCCTGGAGACACCCGTAAAAATTCTCGAAGAACGTGCAATTGATGCCACATTAGGCACAGACTCGATTGAGGGGGGAATACGTGCTGGAATAATCGCTTCTGTCTCAGTCGTGGGGTTCATGGTTCTGTATTATCATCTTCTTGGCATAATTTCCGTGATAGCTCTAGCGATAAACATCTTTCTGCTGTTGGGGTTTCTCGCCCAATTCCAATTCACCCTCACGCTACCGGGGATCGCGGGTATCATCTTGACTATTGGCATGGCAGTGGATGCCAACGTCCTGATTTACGAGCGCATTCGAGATGAACTCAAACGCGGCACTCCGATTCCGATCGCCTATCGCGCAGGCTTCGAGCGAGCTTTCAATGCTATTTTTGATTCTAACGTCACTACGTTGATTCCCGCCGTAATCCTCATCTTTTTGGGAACTGGCCCCCTTCAAGGCTTCGCTGTAACTTTGACTCTGGGGCTTATAGCTAATCTTTTCTCCGCTCTCATCGTTACACGCAATGCCATGGAATGGCTCATCACGAAATTTCAGCCCAAACATCTCACAATGTTCCAGATTATCGATAATCCAAAACTCAACTTCCTCTCCCTTCGCCTATTTTCGGCAGGTTTTCTTGCCGTCGTGTTTCTAGCAACCTTCATCATCTATCAACAAAAAGGCTCTTCCGTCTACGGAGTAGATTTCCTCGGTGGCGATGCGGTCACCATCCGTTACCAACAACCCATCCCCATCCAAGACATCCGCAAGACCCTTCAAGATAAAAAAGAAGTCACTGGAAACATCTCTACCTTCCCTGAAGAAAACCTTTTTATCATTCAGACACGCTACGAAAACGGCGATGCAGTTTTCCAGATCTTACAAAATCAATTTCCAGAAGCAGGGTTACAGAAAGTAGCTCTCGACCGAGTGGGTCCAGTAGTAGGCTCTGAGCTTCGAGACCGCGCCATCCTATCCATAAGCTTCGGGCTGATCGGGATTCTCATATTCGCGATGATTCGCTACAATTGGACATTTGCCTTTGCCGCCACAATCGGACAAATTGTCGATGTAACCTTGACCTTTTTAATCATCGCAAGCCTCGGAGTAGAAATCAACATGCCTCTCATTGCCGCTTTCCTCACGATCGCCGGTTACTCCATAAACGACAAAATCGTCATTTTTGATCGCATCCGCGAAGGTC
Source organism: Candidatus Methylacidiphilales bacterium (assembly GCA_025056655.1). Lineage (NCBI taxonomy): Bacteria > Pseudomonadati > Verrucomicrobiota > Methylacidiphilae > Methylacidiphilales > Methylacidiphilales bacterium. Next base: position 30,882 of record JANWVL010000079.1, on the reverse strand, counting down.
TGAAATTAAGGCAAAATGAATCGTTGATAGATATCATAAACGAAAGCCTCAATTTCACACTCGCCCGCACCCTTATCACAGGAGGCACGTTAGTCCTTGCAATCCTCGCTCTTCTCTTCTTCGGCGGTAGCATAATTCATAATTTCGCCCTCACAATGCTCGTCGGTGTTCTCACTGGCATGTTCACATCTCATCTTTTTGCTCCAGCACTGATTTATTGGCTCCGGCCGTCAAAAAGAATTCCAATTCCCTCCAATCCAACTCCATCCCCTATTTCCTCCTAAAATCTAAGCTTTCTAAAACCGCCCCAATCCATGCCCACACCCATTCGGCAAGCTCGCTGGAGCCTAGCCAAAACACATCCCGACACTCTACCCTTAGCAAGGCAACTAAACATCTCCCCCACCCTTGCACAACTCCTTCTTCAGCTCGGCCACCATACCCCTGCGTCCGCCTCTCGTTTCCTCAATCCACGCCTTCAAGATCTTTCTGATCCTTTTCTAATCACCGATCTCGAGCGTGCAGTCCGCCGCATCACCCAAGCCCTTGCCAAGAACGAACGCATCACTCTCTACGGCGATTACGACGTCGATGGCATCACCTCTACCACCATCCTCACTCGCTGCTTGCGCGCACAAGGAGGCAACCCCCGATACTTCCTCCCCCACCGTATAAACGAAGGCTACGGGCTAAGCCAGTCCGCGCTTGAGCGCTGCATTCAAGAACATCGCCCCAATCTCCTTATCGCGCTAGATTGCGGCACCACCTCACACAAAGAAGTCTCCTGGCTCGCCCAAAAAGGCATCGACGTCATCATCATCGACCACCACGAGCTCCCCCCCCAACTCCCCTCCCCATCAATCCTTGTCAATCCACACCGCGACGGCCGACTCGAGTATCTTTGCACGGCCGGACTCACTTTCAAAGTCTGTCATGGCCTCCTCAAGCTCTCACCCAGACATCGGGAAAACTTAGATCTTAAATCTTTCCTCGATCTCGCCGCCACAGGCACCATCGCCGACATCGTCCCCCTAATAGGCGAAAATCGCATCATCGTCCACCGTGGCCTCCAACAACTCGCCCAAACCCGCAACCTCGGCCTCCGCGCCCTCATGGACATCTGCCGCATCGATGATGCCCCCGAGCCCGATGACATCGGCTTCCGCATTGGTCCACGCCTCAATGCAAGCGGCCGCATGGCCGATGCCATCCTCTCCCTCGAGCTCTTACTCACAGAGGATTATCACCGCGCCGAAAAAATTGCTCAAGAGCTCGACCTCCACAACCGCCAACGACAATCCGCTGAAGCGACCATCATCGAAGAAGCCTTACAAAAACTCGAAGCCGAATTCGATCCCGACCGCGACTACAGCATCGTGCTAGGTTCTCGCGGCTGGCACATCGGCATCATCGGTATCGTCGCCGCTCGCATACAACGCCTCTACTACCGCCCCACCTTCGTAATCGGCTTTGACGAAGAAGGCATGGGCAAAGGCAGTGGCCGTGGCATTAAAGGTTGCAGCTTAGTCGAGGGACTACGCGCTTGCTCTAGCTACCTCACAGGATTTGGAGGCCACGAATACGCCGCAGGACTCACCTTACACGAAAGCAATCTCCACGCCTTCAAAGAAGCCTTTGAAGCTTGGACCCGCTCACAACTATCACCCGAGCACCTACAAGAAGAAATTAAAATCTCAGCTGAACTCCGACCCGACGAAGTCACAGAGGAATTATACCACGAAATCGCTACCCTCCGCCCATTCGGGCGCGACAATCCCGAGCCTATCTTCCTCCTCCGTAACATCCACCAATCTCGCCCCCCACAGACCTTCGGCCGCAACCACCTCAAACTCTTCATCAAAACCCACCATGGCGAGCTCCATGCCCTTGCCTTCGGCCAAGCTCATCGCCCAGCGCCACCCGAAAATTTCTCCCTCATTGGCACACTAAGCTGGGACACCTACCACGACGCCCCTTGCATCCACATCACCGATTGGCAAAACACTCCCACGCCCAAAATTTACACCACTGACGCCTCCCTCCAGCCCTTAGCTCCAGCATGTCGTCGATGAAACCATTTGCCCTTCTCTCCGTATCCGACAAACAAGGGCTCATAGATTTCGCGCGAGGTCTCCATGCCATAGGTTTTCGCCTACTCTCGACCGGCGGGACGGCACAAGCCCTCCGTGAATCCTCTATCCCAGCCATCGATATCGCAGCCTACACAGGCAGCCCAGAAATGTTTGAAGGCCGGGTAAAAACGCTCCATCCCAAAATCCACGGCGGAATCCTCTACAAACGCGAGCATCCCCTTCATCAATCCCAAGCCACTATCCAAGGGATAGAGCCAATCGATCTAGTCGTAGTAAATCTCTATCCCTTCCACAAGACCATCTCTCGACCATCTTGCACTTACCAACAAGCCATCGAGCAAATAGACATCGGAGGCCCAGCCTTGATTCGCAGCGCAGCTAAAAATCATGCTACCGTGACAGTAATCGTCGATCCCGAAGATTACCCCGCGATCCTCGATGAACTCAACCGTTACCAAGGAACAACCCTTCCCGAGACACGTCTGCGCCTTGCTGCAAAAGCCTTCGCCCACACCGCAGCCTATGACAGCCACATCGCAAACTATCTCCTGACGCAATCCTCGACCACTCAGCGTTTCCCCGAAAAACTCATCTTAAGCTTTTCAAAAGCACAAGAGCTTCGCTACGGCGAAAACCCCCACCAAACCGCAGCCCTCTACGGTGATTTTTTCCAACACTTCCAGCAACTCCAAGGTAAAGAGCTTTCGTATAATAACCTGCTCGATCTTTCTGCCGCCGTCCAACTCATCTCCGAATTCCCAGAACAACCAACACTAGCCATTCTCAAGCACAACAACCCCTGCGGCGTAGGCTCTGGAAGCACTCTTCACGAGGCATGGGAGCTTGCCTACGCAACCGACCGTCAAGCTCCATTCGGAGGTGTGATCATCGTCAACCGCGAGCTCGATGGCTCCACAGCACAAGCGATCGCTGAAATTTTCAGCGAAATCATCATCGCACCTGCTTTCAGCGCGGAAGCCTTGCACATCCTACAAAAGAAAAAGAATCTTCGCCTGGTCGTCAATAAGCTTCAAAAACTGACTCATACAGAATTTCGCACGATCGTCGGTGACAGTCTTCTCGCACAAGAAGCCGATTTTGGATCGACCGAATCCTGGCGCACCGTCACTCAAAGGCAACCTACGGCCGATGAACGCGCCGCCTTGCAGTTTAGCTGGCGAGTGGTGAAACATGTTCGCTCCAACGCCATCGTCTTCGCACAAAAAAACCGCACACTAGGAATCGGTGCTGGCCAAATGTCCCGTGTAGATGCCTCAAAAATAGCGGTTTGGAAAGCTAGTGAAGCCGGACTTTCCCTTAAAGGTAGCGTAGTCGCCTCTGATGCGTTTTTCCCTTTCCCCGATGGATTGATAGCAGCCGCTGAAGCTGGCGCCACCGCAGCCATTCAACCCGGCGGAAGTGTCCGTGATTCAGAAGTAATTGCAGCCGCTGATCGCCTTGGCCTCGCCATGATTTTCACGGGTCAACGCCATTTCAAACATTAGGTCATGTTCACACACAGAATTATCCCCTGCCTAGATGTGCATGATGGCCGCGTCACGCGCGGTCAACAATTCGGACGTGCAGAAGAAGGAGGATTGCGGAACGTAGGAGATCCAGTCGAATTAGCCGTGCGCTACAACGAAGACGGCGCCGATGAGCTGGTCTTCTACGATATTACTGCCTCTGCTCAAGGACGCAAATACATGCTCGAGGTGATCGAGCGCACCGCTGAAAAATGCTTCATGCCTTTGACAGTAGGCGGCGGCATTCGCACAGTTGAAGACATGCGTCAGCTTTTACGAGCTGGCGCCGACAAAGTGAGCATTAATTCCTCAGCAGTCTTGAACCCACGCCTGATCAACGAAGGCGCAGAAATTTTCGGCAGCCAATGCATCGTCTTATCAGTAGATGTGAAGAAAAACGCCAGAGGGATATACACCGTCTACGTCCAAGGCGGAAGAAAGGAGACAGGCCTTGAAGCGCTGGCTTGGATTGAAGAAGGAGTAAAGCGCGGCGCAGGTGAGATTGTTCTCAATAGTATCGAACGTGATGGGATGAAAACGGGATATGATATTGAGTTAACTCGAGAAGTTTCCACTCGAGTATCAGTGCCCGTTGTCGCCAGTGGAGGAGCCGGAAAAATGGAAGACTTTTTAGCAGTATTGACGGAAGGTAAGGCCGACGCTGCCCTCGCTGCGGGAGTCTTTCACTCCGGGGAGATTCGGATCCCGGAATTAAAAGCTTTTCTGCGTCGCCAAGGAGTGAATGTGAGAATGCCCTAATCTCGTCTCAACGACCACCAAAGGGCAGGTTCTCAACTATGCGGGAGTAATCAGACGGATCGAGTGGTTTGGGTTTCCCGAGGGAACGCATTTTCTTTCGATTCTTAGTGCTGGCGAGGTGACGCCGACCAGCGCGCGAGGTTATGATTTTTCCAGTCGCTGTCACTTTGAATCGCTTGGCAACTGCTTTTTTTGTTTTTCTGCGTGCGATGGGTTTAGGCATAATTTGTATTACTTGAATTTATGGGGTTGGCAGGAGTAGAAGGCGTTGGAGTATTGGAGTGATTCACATTGCTTTCGTTTTCTTCAGTTTCTTCTGCAACGTCGCTCGTAGTGTATTTTCTGGAGCGCTTTTGCAAGGGCAATGGGTTTAGCAGCATAGTGATACTTTTGCCAACAAGTTTTGGCTCAGCTTCTGTAACGCCGATGTGCGCCATATCCTCACGCACCCTTTGCATCAGTTCTTCAGCTAAGTCTTTATGGATCAACTCTCGCCCTCGCATGGGGAGATTGAATTTGACTTTCATTCCCTTCCACAAGAAACGCTCAGCGGCACGAAGTTTGATCTCATAGTCGTGCGGCTCGATATTCATATGAATGTAAAGCTCTTTGAGTTTGGCTGCAGTGTTATGTTTTTTACTTTCTTTTTCTTTCTTGGACTGCTCGTAACGATATTTTCCGTAGTCTAAAATTTTGCAAACAGGAGGATTGGCGTTGGCGGATATTTCAATCAGATCAAGGCCGGCAGCCTGCGCTTTTTGCAAGGCGGCTTGTATAGGCATTACGCCTAGAGAGTGGCCATCCTGACTGATGACAAGCACTTCTCGAGCACGGATGGCTTGGTTGACGCGGACTGCGTGCTTAGAATTGGAAGATTTTTTCGCTTGAGACACAGTGAGAAGATTGGTTAGCAGAGATACCTTTGACGATGATGCAAGATAATTGCTGCAAGACGCGGGAAGTTTTCCATGGACAGATCTTATTTTGAAGAAACAACTTGAGGAACTAGCAAGCACAAAATTGATCGAGCGGAATTTTGAATTGCAGCATGCAACATGTCTAAACTACTAGCACGAAGGATGCCTCAAGCAAGCGTTTTTTAATAAAATCAAGACTTGTCTAATGTTGAAATGGCCAGATTGTAAGCGCGCGCTATGAAATTAACCAGCGAAAGATTTTCAGTATTTTTTCTGCTCTGCTGGTTTTTCATCAGACCAGACCAGGATACCCTCGTCGCCGGCCAAAATTTGAGTCCTCTCGCTTCTCCACCTGATTGGTCGTTGCTCGATCCATATCAACGCACCATGACGCAAGAAGAATTCAAGCATCTTTTAGATACAATTTTTGCCCCCAACCGCGCCTCGATCGAAACTATAAGCGTGAATCCAGAAGACGCCAGAATTCTAGTCTCGTGGCCGAACGTTGAAAATCACTACCGTCTTCAATTCAAAACTGCAGATCAAGAAAACAGATCAAATGTTAAAAAATATTGGCGACATCGGCACGAGTTGCCTCGGGCACCAGCGGATAAGCCCTTGAAGGGACTACATATTGCAATTGATCCTGGTCACATCGGTGGAAGGTGGGCACGTATGGAGGAACGTTGGTTCCGCATAGGAGAAGCTGAGCCTATCTGTGAGGGGGAACTCACGCTGAAAGTAGCTAAACTTATCTACCCCCAGCTAGTCGCTCTTGGTGCTCGAGTCTCACTCGTGCGAGAGAAAAACGAGCCCGTCACAAAGGTAAACATTTTTGACTTATATCCGGCCGCAAGAGACTTGCTCTTGCGATCAGGAGTAAAAACGCCAAGACAAAACTATTTCGGTATAAACGACCCTAAACGATTTTCCACAGTCCGATGGCAAGCCGAAAGGCTTTATTATCGAGCTAGCGAGATTCGCGAGCGTGCACGTCTCGTAAATGAAATTTTAAAGCCCGATGTCGTCGTTTGTCTCCATTTCAATGCAGAGGCTTGGGGAGATCCTTCAGCACCACGACTACGGGACGACAATCATTTACATTTAATTGTAAACGGTTGTTACATGGCAGATGAGCTGCGGCTAGACGATGTGCGCTTCGGAATGCTAAAAAAATTGCTGAATCGGTCCTGGATGACTGAAATTGAGGCCAGCGAAGTCGTCGCCGAATATTTAGCAGAAGCGACTGGGCTACCGCGTTATGTTTACAAAGGGAAAAACGCGATTACAGTAGGAAAAAGCGGGTGGGTATGGGCCAGAAATCTACTAGCCAATCGATTATACGAATGCCCTGTAATTTTTTTGGAGCCTTATGTGATGAATAACAAAGAAGTTTATGCCCGTATCCAAGCAGGCGATTACGCCGGGGAATTAGAAATCGCAGGGAAGAAACGAAAAAGCATTTTTCGCGAATATGCTGACGCTGTTGTCGCAGGCCTCAAAGCTTATTACGGAGCGCGTTAAATCAACCTGCCTCATCTACCAGCTCCAATATCAGCTTTGCAGCTCGATCTGCCACACCCGGAGTGCCCAGTTTTGCAACGACCTCCTGCACACGATCCATCATCGCCTTTTGTTTGACCGGATGTTGAAGCAAGCTCAAAGCCGCGTTGGCTAACTCACGTGAATCAATTCTGTCTCCGACGAACTCTGTGATTATCGGCATATTGGCTAATACATTCACCATACTCACGTATCTGATTTTAACGAATTTCTTCGCAGCCCAGTAAGTAATCGGGTTGACTTGATAAAAAACTATCTGCGGCACCCCCACGCATGCACATTCCAACGATGCCGTGCCAGACGCAACAAGTGCAATTTCACAACGACTCAGTTGCGTCAACGAATAACCTGCGATCGTCGTCAATGGCAGATTCCCGCGCAAAGGGCTGATAATTTCAAGACCGTATTGATGGCGCTCCTCGTCAGGAGCAACCCAAATAAAACGCAAGGATGGGTCTCGAACATACATCTGATTCGCAACGTCAATCAGCAACGGAAGATGATTTTCGAGTTCTTTCTTTCGGCTTCCTGGAAGTAAGCCGACAAGCTTCACACAAATATCTCTTCGATACTGAATCGTTAGACGATCTAAAATAGGATGTCCAACCCACTCCACTCGAAGTCCGGGAGCGTGCCGCTCATACCATTCTTTTTCAAAAGGCAAAATGCTGATCAATAAATCTACTGTCCTAGCCAACACTTGTGCCCGAGAGGCATGCCATGCCCACACCTGTGGACTCACATAAAAAACAATTTTTGCACGTGGCCACTTTTTACGTATCGCCTGAGCCAGACGAATATTGAATCCGGGATAATCTATTAACACAATAACATCCGGCCGATTCTTTCGGATATAGTTCAAAGTCGCTGAAAAATACGAACGCAGGCGAGGATAATGTTTTATAACCTCCACAAGACCGACAACAGCACATTTGACTAAGTCTATAAGCTGTTGCTGTCCAGCCGCACGCATGTGAGGACCACCACAGCCAGTGATCTGCATATTTTCATGAGCAGAGAGCAAAGCTCGAATCAACTCAGCTCCAATAATATCTCCACTAGTCTCCCCAGCTACGATAAAAACATTCACCCCACCAGAATTTATCTCTTCGTTTATCCCCATCATAAGGTTTGTTGTATTCGACGTGTTATCTCTATCGCCAATTCTAATGCATTCATACCCTCTACGCCGCTGACGACCGGCTTCCTTCCAAAGCGAACGCATTCAATAAACGACTCTAGTTCCAATTTCAGCGGCTCATCCCGATGCACCTCGATCTTTTCACGGATAATCTTCCCTTCCTTTTTACGGTATATTTCTCCTTCTTGATTTTGATAATCTAACGACAAATAAGCATCGCTCTGAAACACCCTGATCTTTCTGAGTTTTTCCCGACTTATGCGACTCGTCGTCACATTGGCAACACACCCATTTGCAAATCTCAACCTCACATTCGCAATATCCTCATCACGACTCAAAACAGGCACCCCAACCGCATCAATTAAAGTGATTGGTGACCTCACAATGTGAAGAATAATATCCAAATCATGAATCATTAAATCCAACACCACACCAATCTCCGTGCTCCGCTCTGGATATGGCGAAAGCCGATGAGCCTCAATAAACCGTGGTTGAGTCAGATATTGAAGAAAATTTTTAAATGCAGGGTTATACCGCTCAACGTGTCCCACTTGCAAGACAAGCCCTCGCTCAGAGGCCAATTCGACCAGCTCCCGCGCGTGCCCAGGATTATCCGTAATGGGTTTTTCAACTAACACATGCTTACCTGCTTGCAACGCCTCTTTGCCTATCGGATAATGCGATGACGTCACACTAGCTATACTCACGGCATCCACATTCGACCACATCTCGGCACAGTCAGAGAATACTTTAACCCGATATCGTGCCCCCACTCGCTCTGCCCGTTCTCTATCGAGATCATATATCCCAACTAATTCCGCACCCGGAAGCCCAGCATAAATCCTGACATGCTCTTTACCGATATGCCCGACCCCTATGACTCCTACTCGCACTTTCATAAACAACTCCCTGCATTCAATACAAATAATCAAAAGCCGGCAACTTCACCCCCTGGATCAAATAGCTCGCCGCACGCCGACACACAGTCCGCAAATTTGTTACCCCTTCCACCCTTCTTGGCGGCTGTCGATTCGTAAAACCCAAAATCTCATTCGAATTAACACTAAAAACTAAGACCCCATTCCTTCTTACATCATACAACAAAGCCACCACTTCCCAACGGCTCGGTGTCTCCTTTCTAAAAGCAGCCCCGATTTCGATAATCATATCTCCAAGCTCCCTCCACCTGTTCCCTTCCCCATAGCGCGGATAGAGTAAATCCCTCGACGGCCAACTCCGCCCTGTTGATTGAATTTTGCTGAAGCTCACAAAAACGATCTCTACCCCAGCATTTTTAAAAACCAACTCAAACGCCTCTTCAATCACCCGTATTTGCTCTTCTGTCAAGCGTCCGCCGTCTAATCCAACCCCATCCTCTTGGGCATCGGCCTTAAAATACACTTCCCTCTCCTCACCCTCACCTATAAACTTTCCGCCCCACAGTTCATCATAATACGGCACCACAAGCCCGACTATCTTTGGTCTTCCAGCCTGCTCATATCGAGCCCTAAAACTCCCCAAGTTCGACAACGTTTCAGCACCATTTACCGAAGGCTCAGGCCCTGCCACTCGTCGACTCTCACTCCCTTGTGCATGACACAACCCCGCACACAATGCCACAAGTAAAATACAACACCTCACCACTGCCCCTCTCACACTCATTCCCTCCACACCTCAAGCATTCATCTCCAAAGGAATATGGCTCGATAACATCCGCACCGCACCAATCTCCCCAGGCGTCTCACACACAAAAATTCTGTCCACTTGCGGAAGCAACTTCAAAACCTCCTCCTTAAACATCTCAACATACATCGGATTATGTTCAAACATACCCCCAATCAACCCCACCTTAGGTTCCGTCAACCCCAGCCGCCTTGCGACAGCCCATACTCTCTTCCCCAAAGCATGTGCCCCGTCCTTGAGCACAACTAAAGCCATAGGCTCTCCCTCCGCAGCCGCAGCCAACACACAACGCGCCAATCCCGCAACCTCTGTCTTGCTCGAATGCTCAAGCATCCACGGAACCAAATCTGCTAGATCCCTCTGCCCCGTCTCCACCAGAAACCGTCTCCCAAGTTCACTTACCGCACGCGTCATATCATAATGCTCATACACCGCTTGCAACCCCCTCCGAGCAGTATCATATGCACTCCCCAAGTCCGCAAACAAATGCCCCCATCCCCCTGCCTTAGCAAAATAAGGCCCCCTACGGCCAAACGTATTCGAGCCAGTCCCAGCAATCACACAGATCCCATCGCCATCACCATATGCCCCCGCAAGCGCCGAATGTGTATCCTCGCCGACGACTATCCTCTCCGCATCCGGAAACTTCCTCTTCAAAGCCCCCCTCAGCCGCTCCCGCTCCCGTTCCAAATGACAGCCCGCAAACGCCGCGCCAATCCCTCTCACCCGATTCACACTCACCACTCCCTCGACCCCACACACAATCCCCTCTAACAGTCTCTCCAGCTCCTCATCCCCCATCACCTGCAGATTCCCTTGTGAAGTCTTTCCTCTCGCCAAGACCCTCTCATCTTCCGCTGCCACCAAAGCCCAAGTCGTCTTCGTGCCGCCCCCCTCGATTCCCAAAATCACATTGTCAACATCTATCATCTCGGCACTATCCTAAATCCACACCCCCCATAATGACAATCGTGAAACGCAGCCTCCCTGCCCTTCTCTACGCCCTTCTCATCCTCACCCTCTCAAGCATCCCCGGCCAAAAACTCAGCGCCGATCTCTTCTCTCTCCACGATAAACCCCTCCACATCCTCCTTTACTTCGGAGCTTTCTACGCCTTTTATTCCTCCATCCGCCGCCCACATCTCACCCTAGCTACCGTCTATCTCTACGCAGCATTCGATGAGATTTATCAAAACTTCATACCCGGTCGCCACAGCAGCCCATACGATTGGATCGCCGATGCCCTAGGTGCCACCCTAGCCTACCTTCTTCTCTTCGCCTTCCGCCACCTCTATGCCCCACGAAAACCCTCCTCTCTCTGAGACCCAAGCCCGCCAACGCATCCACACCCTTACCGACCGCCTCACCCGTTACGACATCGCCTACTACAACGAAGGCCGCCCCCTCATCTCCGACACAGAATACGACAACCTCTACGCCGAACTCGTTCAGCTCGAAAAATCCTTTCCCCACCTCCGCCTTCCTCATTCCCCCACACTCCGTGTAGGAGCTCCACCACAAGAAAGTTTTCGCACAATACCCCACACCTACCCAATGTTAAGCCTCGACAACACCTACTCCGAAGCCGAGCTACGAGCCTTCATCCACCGCACCCTTACAAGCTTAGAAACCTCTCACTGCACCTTCACCCTCGAACCCAAAATTGACGGCGTCGCCATCTCCCTTCGCTACGAACGCGGCATCCTCACCCTCGCCCTCACCCGTGGTGACGGCCTCCGCGGCGACGACGTCACAGCAAACATCCGCACCATCCGCACCCTCCCCCTCACCATCCCCACAGACGCCCCACTCCTCGAAATCAGAGGTGAAATCTACTTCACCCGAGAAGCTTTCATGCGAATCAACGAAGAACGCCTCGCCTCCGACGAACCCCCATTCGCCAACGCACGCAACGCCGCCGCCGGCACCCTCAAGCTCCTCGACAGCCGCGAAGTCGCCCGCCGCCGCCTCTCCATCCTCTGCTACGGCATCGCAATCCCCTCCCCACACATCCCTGCCCAATCCCAACTCGAATGGCTACACCTTCTCCAATCCTGGCACATCCCCACTCCCTCACCTGTCCTCCACGCAGCCGACCCCGACACCCTCATCCGTCACCTCCACTACCTCGACAAAATCCGCCCCACCCTCCCCTACGACACCGACGGCGCCGTCATCAAAGTCAACGAATGGCCTCTCCAGACCACCCTCGGCCACACTGCAAAATCTCCGCGCTGGGCTATCGCCTACAAATTCGCACCCAAACAAGCACACACCCGCCTCCGCACTGTCACATTCCAAGTCGGCCGCACCGGCACAATCACACCAGTTGCCGAATTAGAGCCCGTCGAGCTATCCGGCACCCGCGTCACCCGCGCCACCCTCCACAACTTCGACGAAATCCGCCGCAAAGACATCCGCATCCACGATCTCGTCACCGTCGAAAAAGCAGGCGAAATCATCCCCGCCGTTGTAGGCGTTCAAATCGACCTCCGCCAAGGCAACGAAATCCCCATCACCCCACCCACTCACTGTCCAAGCTGCTCGACGAGCCTTCAATGGGACGGCATCGCGCTCAAGTGCCCCAACACCCACCACTGCCCTGCACAAATCATCCGCCGCATCGTTCACTTCGCCTCCCGCCAAGCAATGAATATCGAAGGCCTCGGAGAAGCCGTCGTCGAACTCCTCGTCCACCACAAACTCACCCGCAGCCCCGCCGACCTCTACACCCTCACCACCCAACAACTTCTCACCCTCCCTCGCTTTGCCGAAAAATCCGCCCAAAACCTCCTCCAAGCCATCGAAAAAAGCAAACACCGCCCCCTCCCCAACCTTATCTTCGCCCTAGGCATTCCCCACGTCGGCCTCACCGCCGCACACACTCTCGCTCAACACTTCCCATCACTCCAAGCCCTAAGCCACGCCACCCGCGACCGCCTCCTTGCCATACACGAAATTGGAGACACCATGGCACAATCCATCCTCGACTACTTCGCCGACCCCCACCACCAAAATCTCATCGCACAACTCCACCAAGCCGGCATTACCCCCAAAACAACCCCACACACCTATCCCCCCCTTCTCAACGGCCAGACCTGGGTCATCACCGGCACCCTCCGCCACTCCCGCGACCACACCGCAGATCTCCTCCGCGCCCTCGGCGCCACCGTCGCCAACTCCGTCACTAAAAAAACCACTCACCTCCTTGTCGGCCAAAACCCAGGCTCCAAGCTCGCCCAAGCCCAAAAACTCGGCCTCACCATCATCGATGAAACCTCATGGACCGCACTCCTCTCACAACACCAAATTCCCTGGTAATAACCTCGCCATCCCAAAAATCGTGAGCAGTCGCATAACTCCACCACACAACATATCCCACCCCGACATTCCCCACATACAAATTGGGCCCTGTAGGATTCGAACCTACGACCCTCTGATCCGAAGTCAGATGCTCTGATCCACTGAGCTAAGGGCCCTTTCCACTCAATCAACCGCTCCCTCTTAACGGATCCCCTCTCTCAAGACAAGCTCAGTATAGCAAAAAAGCTTCACGCTCCCTCAACCATGCCTGCACCCCTGGCTCCCATTGCCTTTCAAAATCGATCGCACGCTGCCCGCGAATCCAACGAATCCTCCACAATGAGCAACCGTTGAGTTTATCAAACATCGAGAGATTATTCGCAGAGACTCGCGCAAAAAGGTTACGCCCCGTCATCTCCCGGATGGTATCCATAGCGTGAAAAGCAAAAGCCGTAAAATTTGCCTGCGCATAAGGATCGATCCTCAACCTCGCTCCGTAATAATGCGAACCCTTAAAACGTCCAGTCTCCACTCGATAATGATACGGCCAAGCTCGGATACCATGAAAATTTCGCCTCATCAAACGCGCTGTGAAGCGCTCCGGATCAAGATAGCTAGTAGTGATCACTTGAAATGGAAACGCATCACCCGTGATCGTCGTAATTCCTATATTACCCAAAATTCCCGTCACCGTGTAGCCCCTGGCCGCCGCAATATTAGGAATATTCGGAGATGTCGGTATCCAGCGCAAACCCGTAGCCTCCCACACCATCTCACGTCTCCATCCCCGCATGGGGATCACGCGCAACCGACAAGGAATAGACAAATGACGACGATTAATCCACAGAGCAAGCTCACCCACAGTCATCCCATGCACGTATGGAATATCGTATTGTCCAACAAAAGACCGCCACTGTGGATTGAGCCGCGGCCCCTCAACACGCAGTCCTCCAAGAGGATTCGGACGATCAAGCACCAACACTTCAATTCCAGCATCCGCAGCCGCCTCCATCACGAGCCCAAGCGTGCTGATATATGTGTAGCTTCGGTTACCGATATCTTGCAGATCAAACACAATCGCATCCAGTCCACGCAACATCTCCGATGTCGGTTTTCGCGTTTTCCCATAAAGCGAGTGCACCCATAGTCCCGTAGCCGTATCGCGATGACTCTCAACGTATTCCCCAGCAGGCACTTTTCCATAGACTCCATGCTCAGGCCCAAAAAGCGCGACAAGACGCACCCCCGGTGCATGATACAATATGTCTATTGTGCTCCGCCCTTGATGGTCCACCCCAGAAGGATTGGTGACGAGCCCAATGCGCTTACCGCGAATCGGCTCAAAATCAAGCTCTACTAGACGATCTATCCCAAGCCTGACTTCCTGAGCCCTCAAAATACCCAGGCTCCACAAAAGTATCCATACCACCCTTAAAATTCCGCTCATCACAAAAACTCGCGCGGATCCGTAATGCGTCCAGTAATGGCAGAAGCCGCAACCGTATAAGGAGACGCCAGAAAAACCCTCGATTCCTTATGCCCCATACGTCCAGGAAAATTACGGTTCGTAGCAGAGATGCAGTTCATCGGTTTATTTAATCGTCCAAACGTATCGACTGGACCGCCTAGACAAGCAGCGCATGAGGCGTTTTCAGTCATCTGCACGCCGGCATCTTCAAGGATATTCCAGACAGAGACCCCGTCCCAATATGTATTCTTCAGCTCTTCGACAACGGTCGGCGTCGCAGGCACGCCAAAGGTATCAATCGCGACTCGGCGTCCCTTGATCACTCGCGCAAAGGCAAGAAAGTCCGAGGTCTTACCGCCTGTGCAAGAGCCGATATAAGCACGATCAAGTCGAATGTGCCCGAGTTCTTTAGCCAATGCACGATTGCCTGGATTGGGATGCTGCGCCACAGTAGGCTCAAGCCGGCTCATGTCGATGCGCAAAGTGTAGACGAACTTTTGATCCGCATCGAGTTCTACAGGCTCATATTCGGAGCGCGTGCCGTTGGCACGGATGCGATCCTCGACATATTCGATGGTCTTTTCATCACAAGGAAAGATCCCGTTTTTAGCCCCAGCCTCGATCGCCATGTTAGCTACCGTCATACGATCATCCATACTCAGAGAAGCGACACCCGGACCCTCATATTGCATAGCCCGATAGGTGGCACCATCAAAACCAATCTCCCCAATGATGTGCAGGATCAAGTCTTTTGCCATCACCCCGTGTGGCAATGCCCCCTCGAGGTAAAACTGCATCGTCTCCGGCACCTTCAGCAGTAGCTTCCCCGTGCCGAGCACAAAACCTGCGTCCGTGTTGCCAATCCCCGTCGCAAACATATTAAACGCCCCAGCCATACACGTGTGACTATCCGTCCCCAAAAGCACCTCCCCAGGCCGCACATGACCCTTTTCAGGCAACGCCGTATGGCAGACCCCTGCATACCTCGAGCCATATTGCCGCTTAAGCTGGCCCTTAGACGGATCAAAAACCCACCGCCCGTTAGGATCATCAATCACATCGTAGAAGTAGGGCAACCCTTGCTCACGCACAAACTCTCGTAAAATATCCACGTTGCGGTTCGACATCGAGTCCGCAGTAAAAATATAATGATCCGGGATAATCACTACCCGTGTCCGATCCCAGACCTTAGCATGCGGACCGAATTCTCGCTTGAAAACACCGATCGTTCCCGGGCCGCAGACATCGTGAGTAAGCAGCGTATCTACATTCACCCAGATGTTGTCACCGGGCCTAACGGAGGCCTTCCCCGCGGCTCGCGCCATGAGTTTTTCAGTGAGAGTCATATTAGATACCAATCTATCCGCATGGCTCTCCCCGTCAATGTGCCATTAAGGTTTTTCTTTTGCACGCGCCGAGTGAGAGAGCAAGTGGACAACCCCTAGTCCGATCATCAAGCCGAGCAACAAAAGGCCCGTAAGGAGCTGCCCCATCGTAATGCCCGAAAAAACAAAGTGCCCCTCGTCAGGCTCACGAAAAAACTCACAACCGATCCGCGCCACACTATATCCCACAATAAAGAGAACAGAAAGAGTGCCCGGGCGAATCTCGCTCTTTGCAAGCCGCACCCAAGCCAAGATTCCAAAAAGCAAAAATCCTTCAAATAAAGCTTCATAAAGTTGCGAGGGATGCCGAGGCACCATCATACCGTCCACAAGCGGAGCTTGCGGGAAAATAACCGCCCAAGGCACTTGCGAAGGGCGCCCCCAAAGCTCACCATTAATGAAATTAGCAACACGGCCCAAACCAATAGCCAGCGGCGCCGCCCATGCGACCGCATCCGCCAAAGACCAAAACGAGATTGCCCGCCATCGAGCATAGATGAGCAGCACCACAATAACCCCCAGAATCCCCCCGTGACTCGCCATTCCCCCTTCCCAAACCCGAAAAATACTGAGTGGATCACGCACTGTCTTCCCCCAATCGTAGATTATGGCGTAGCCAAGCCTTCCTCCCACAATCACACCCAGCATAGCAACGTAAAATAGAAGCTCATCGCGATTCCCCCGCCCCAAGCTCAACCACCCTCTTCTTTGAAAAAAACCTAGCACCCAATACAGCCACACAAACCCAAGCACATAAGCCAATCCGTAATATCGAATGCCGACCCCCTCGCTGAATTCAATCAAAAATGGCCTGAGATCGTGAACGTAATAGCCCGACATCTCCCATCTGATTTAACCTCAAAAAAAACAATGCAGCAAGCTTTCCCCTCTGAAGTGCGGCGCGAAGCAAAACGCCACGGCGCTTTCTCTGGACCGTGAGATGAAACAAAGCGCCGTGTTGCTTTTCTTTGGAGTGCGGCGGGAAGCGAAGTGCCCCACTGCTTTCCCCCCTCCGCAGAGTTCCCCTCCTTAACCCCCTCCCCTCCCCGCGGAGGGGCTCCTCCTTTAATCTTCCTCTCTCCTATCTTGGCCTCTCATTGCCAAACACTCTTTTATCCTCCCCTCCTCCTCATCCTCTCCCCCTTCACTCCCTCCTACGGCGCCACGTACGCCCCGTTGTTACTCACCACCTGCGTCACATCCAAGCTCGTAATACTCCCATCCGCATTCACATCAGACCGAAACGTCGCATTCGTTATCGCCTGGCCTATATGCGCCGTCGCCTGCGCACTATCCACCGCACTCACCGTCCCATTCCCATTTACATCTCCACGTATGATCCGCCAATTCACTTTGTTGACGCCCATTAATGTTTGTCCATTCACGGTGTTAATTTTTACTTGATATTTTACGTTGTTTTTTAGTCCACTTAATGGGATTCGCACCGTGTTCCCTGAAAAGATAGGCGATCCGAACGTGATGGTCGGACCGAGTTCTTGCTCCAGATTAATACTTGTCACTGCTTGATTGAACGTCAACACCAACTCCCTCGCCACTGTGTGCCTCCGTGGATCCACGCTTGAAATCGACCCCGTTAGCGTCAGCGCTACGTCCCCCTGAAAACTCCCATGCATCGCTCGCAGCCGAGCTTGGGTCAGGAGGATCGTCGCGGGCGTATGCGTTACTGTGATCGTGATCGTCTGGTTTACTGTCCCGCAGCTATTTGTCGCTGTTGCTTGATACGTGAATGTCCCCGTAGCTGATAGAGTGCCGAGGACGGTATTACCGCTGATATCTAATCCAGGTGCGGGGGAGATCGCGCTTACCGTCACGCTCGGCGTTGGTGTCCCTGTCGCTGTCACCACATGGGTAAACGTCTGCCCCAGCGTCGCCGAAAGCGACCCCGCTGAGGTGATAGAAGGCTGGCTGTTCACCGTTAAGTTCACCGTAAACGGCGCGCTCGTCCCCCCTGCATTACTCGCCGTCACCGTAAAGCTATACACCCCCACAGCCACATTCCCAGAAATCACACCCGTCCCCGTATTCAAGCTCAAGCCCGTAGGCAAGCTCCCCACCACAGCCCAACTCGTCGGCGAATTCGTAGCCGTCATCGTAATGCTCACCGCTCCAGGATTGCAGTGAGTGACGGATGCTGGACCTGTGATAGTAGGCGCAGACGGACATGCGGGGACGGCAATGTGCCCTATGGTAATCCAGGCGGCAGGGTTGGGAGCTGTGTTTTGACCGAAAACGGTTTGTATTTGGACCTCGTAAGTTGTGGATGGGGAGAGGCCCGTTAGGGTTGTGCTGAGTGTGGGAACCGATGGGCGAGAGGCGTTGGGAACGTCTATCCAAGGATTAGTGCCGATGCGGTAGCGAATGGCGACGAAATCTCCCGTGCCACAGAAGGCGTTGGGTGCCCAATTTATTTGAATGCTGGAGCAGTTAGGCGCAGTGGCCGTAGCTGAGAGGTTGATGGCTGAGCAACTCTGATAAGGGACAACTTGTAGAGGGAGGATGCTGGTGGCGGTGTGTCCACAAGAGTCGGTGATGGTGACGGTGTAGTTAGTGAGCGGGGAAGTATTACTAGGAGAGCCTGTGATAAAGCCTGTCGAGGGATTAAGAGTAAGGGCCGAGGGGAGCGGAGGCGAGATGGAATATGAGGCTGGTGTAAAGAATGGGTGGACAGTCCCTGAAGCATTGAAATTCATGGCAAAACCGACCATTCCATATACGGTAGGATAATTAGGCAAGGTGGGAGGGGTGCCGACGTGTATTATTTTAGAATAGGTGGTCGTAGAGCTGCAGGAATCAGTGCCAGTGATGGAGAGCGTGTGGACGCCCGTAGCACTGAGCGTGCCCGAGACTGTGCCAGAGTTGGGGATGGCGTTAAATGTGAGACCGCTGGGTAATGTCGCAGCAGATAGAGTGATCGGTAGACAACCTGCCGCTGTCTGAGCTGTGACAGTGGCATTAATGGTTTGGCCGACGATGCCACAACTTGGAACATTGCTTAGGTTGATGAACACCTCGGAAAATTT
Organism: Candidatus Methylacidiphilales bacterium; assembly: GCA_025056655.1. Taxonomy (NCBI): domain Bacteria; kingdom Pseudomonadati; phylum Verrucomicrobiota; class Methylacidiphilae; order Methylacidiphilales; species Methylacidiphilales bacterium. Next base: position 12,003 of record JANWVL010000079.1, on the reverse strand, counting down.
GGCAATGAAGGCATCGAAGAGACCGCCGTTAAAGGCAGTTTGATGGGTGCCGGGAGTGGCTATGCCTGAGGTTGATGAGGTCCAGCCACCAATATAAGCAGCGTTGGTCGTCGGATCGTTGGTTAGGGAGTGTATCCATTCACTTTGAGGCCCACCGTAGTATGTGCCCCAGATCCGTTGGCCGTTGGTGGGATTAAATTTTGCTAGGAAGGCATCCCAAGTGCCCCCGCCATAGGAGGGCTGATAAGCTCCTGTTGAAGCAATGATGGGACTGGTGGAGTTTGTATAGCCGCCAAAGTAAACGCTGTTGTCGAGCCCGACGAAAATAGATTCTCCAAATACAGATCCGACAGTTCCCCCATAGTAGGTCCCCCAAATCCTTTGGCCATTGGTAGGGTTTATGCGTGCCACAAAGCCGTTATAGGATGAACTGAGCATATTAGGTTGAAATGTGCCCGTAGTGCCAATTGAAGAAGAGGGCCAGTTAGATAGAGTCGTGCCGGCTATGTAGAGGCTGCTATCATTACCCACAGCTGCTGCGAAAACACGGTCGTCTTGGTTTCCTCCGTAGTATGTGCCCCAGATTCGTATGCCATTAAGAGGGTTGAACTTAGCGATAAATCCATCCCCTCCGCCATTGAAGGTAGTTTGATGAGCGCCGGTTGTTGCAATTCCCGATGCGGAATTTGTCGCCCCTGCGAGGTAGACAGATCCGTCGTTTGGATCAACCGCAACAGCATATCCGATATCGCCGGCGGATTGTCCATAGTAGGTGCCCCACACTAGCTGTCCGTTGGTGGGATTGAACCGAGCCAAAAACGCATCGGTGTTGCCCCCAAAAGTTGGCTGTTGGGTCCCAGTAGTGGCTATTCCTGTAGCCGATTGTGTAAAACCTGCCAGATAGACATGGCCGTTGGTCATATCGATTTCCACGGCGTAGGCACGCTCAACGCTGGGACCGCCGTAGTAGGTGCCCCAAATCCTTTGGCCATTGCTCGGGTTAAATTTAGCTAAAAAAGCATCGATTCCTCCACTGTAGACGGTCTGATGAGTGCCACTAGTCGCTATGCCTGAAGAAGAGCCAGTATATCCCGTAAGATAGACTCCTGAGTCAGGGCCGACAGCGACATAACCAGCCTCGTAGTTGTAAAAATTCTCCTCTCCGTTTCCACCGAAATACGTTCCCCATATTCTCTGGCCATTTACTGGATTAATTTTTACTAAGAAAACATCGGCTCCTCCGCCGCCGAATGTAGTCTGATGTGTTCCTGGCGTAGCAATAGCCCCTGTAGGCGATGTGCTAACCGTAAAACCGCATAGATAGACACTCCCATTTTGCGGATCCACGGCGATAGCATGAGCATAATCATCCTGGCTACCTCCATAATAAGTCCCCCACACTCGGTAAGGCTGCGCTTCAGCCCCATAAGGAGACATAGAGAAGATAGCTATTAACAAAACGATTCTTCTGTATCTTTCCAATATGTTTTTTTTAATGGCCCGGTAGGTGTTGAAAATACTATCTAAGCTAGATTTCATAACTATCATCTTTCTTTCAATGCCCATTGCTGCACAAAATATGCCAAAGTTAACGAAGAGTTAACAAACCATAGCCCCACCTTGCCTACAGACAAAAATCAGCGTAATTTAGTAACTTATAAGACAAAACTGGGTGACTGCCTTGAGTGAATTTGAAACAGTGAGCGTTGGGTTTCAATCAAGAGAAAAAATCCTACTCAATTTACGCATTCAAACGCTTCACATTTTTCACAATCATGACCTTGTAAATAAATATCAGAGGCTTTCCCAGCTACCTTAAAAGAAGCGGTGTCGCACCGCGCTTGCCCCCGCACTCCATACCTTTGGAGGCTTGCTAGCTCACTTCATTAATAGTAGCGCTGCCACTGCTGTCCATGTTCAAAGTTGAAGGGGATAAGAGGGGGAAGATTGCGCCCTGTGCCCTGGCCTTTGGCTTGGTGTGGTTAGCTCTCAGGGTGGCGGCGCTTAGCTCTTGTTGCAGTGTGTGGGAGTTATGGTTTGGGTTGGGCAGACGATGGGACGACCTTAGGGTTGAATATTAAGCCGGATGGCGGTGAGAGCAGATCCGGCGGAATTTGAAAGGGTGAGGGCAATGAGAGGTCGCCCTGATTGAGTAGGCGTGCCGAGGAGATACCAGCGGCCGTTCTCTTGAGCTAGGCGGAGGCCACTAGGTAAGGTCCCCGAGTGCAAACTCACGCGCTCAACCGGACCGCAGTTGATCCCCACAGGTTGCGTCGCAGCTATGTCCAGCCGATATGGCACACCTACGCGAGCATCTGGCACTATAGGATCATAATGACAAGGTGGGATGAAGATTGTGGAGGAAGATGGGGTTGTCTGAGGTCGTAAAGTGGTATGGGTAACTCCTGGGGAGACGATGGTGTTTGGGGTATTGGTTGAACCAGTGGGTATTGAGGGGGATACGACGATGGTCGGCGTTGTGGAGAGGGCGTTGTATGGGCTGAGGATGTTGAGATTTAGGACGAGGGTTGTGGTTGATCCTGAGATGTGGAAGAGGCTAAGAATAAACGATCGTTTGCCGGATTCAATAGGTGTGCCCGAGAGGATCCAGCGGCCCGATTCGTTTTGTAAACGGAGGCCATTGTGCAGGACTCCGTTTTGTATGGTGATTAGTCGGATCGGTCCACAGGAAGCGGGGAGTGCGGCTGTGAGATCGTAGCGGTAGAAGTTGTTTACGTTGCCGCTAGGCGCGATGAGTTCATTTGGACAGACTGGACTCCCGGAGGATACGGGAGGAGGCTGGACAGATCCCGTTGTGTTAGCCGGCTTGACTACTAACCGCAGTCTTAGGGTGCCTGTGCCTGCGTCATTCGTGCCTATTAAGACGCATCTGAACTCTCCAGCTTCCGTCGGTGTGCCTTCAATGACCCAAGTGCCGTTGGAGCTAGCTAGGTTGATTCCGTTCGGCAAGCGCCCTTCGGTTAGGGTGACCCTTTGAGCAGCTCCACAGCCTCGGGTGGGGCTATAGAAGAGATCACCGATGGCATAACGGAAGGGCTGCCCGAGGGTTGCTATGTCGCGTAGGTCAAAATCTACGTTACATGGAGCTCCCAGCGGTGGGTTTTTGACGGTCAACCGCAGGCGGACAATGCTGGATCCATACTGGTTGCGGAGGCTAAAGACGAGTTCACGGGTTCCAGACTCTCTTGGGTAACCTTCGATACGCCATAAGCCTGGGGGTTGGTTAATGATTGCTAGTCCATTGTGAAGAGTGCCTGAGGTAAGTTGAACCTCTGTCGGTTTACCACACACACCTCCGCCTCGATAGGCATTGATGTCAAAACGATAGATTCTATCTATGAGAGCCTCTTCCTGAGCCTCAGCATTGCATGGCGGGGCGGTATCAGGATCAGGCCTGACGTTGAGGGTGAGTTCGAGGTTTACAGAACCACCGTTATTTGTAGCGATGATAACGAAGTTACGAACGCCGGCCTCAGTTGGGGTGCCGACAATGACCCAACCTTGACTATGCCTCTCAAGTCTCAACCCCGAATGGAGAGAGCCGGAACTAAGAACGGCTGATTCTATCGGACCGCAATGCTTACTTTGAGTTTCTGCCAACCTAAAGAGGTAAGGCTGGTTGACGACACCTTCTGGGATCGAGACCTTCGCAGTGCAAGGAGGAATAACGAAAGATGATGGTCGTATTGTGAGGGTAAGTAGAGCGTTAGCTCTGCCTGCTGCATTCGTAAGAGTGAGGGTGAAATTGCGTGTGCCGTGTTCTGTAGGAGTGCCGACGATCGCCCAGCCGTTAGGCCCGTTTTCGAGGCGAAGCCCGGCATGGAGAGAGCCGGAAGCAAGCGTAACCTGATCGGCGGAACCACACCCGTTGAGGGTCAGGATGGGGGCGAGTTCAAAGCGGTAAGGAATTTGAATCTCTCCTTGGGTGAGTTCCCTTTGAACAGTGCAGGGAGGCCGTAATGCCGGTGTCGATTGTCCAGCTCCCTCCACGCGGATGATGAGCCTGATAGTGGCCTGACCTGAGGCATTAGCAACTGCTAGAGTAAAAGGATAAGTTCCGCTTTGGTTGGGAGTGCCTTCGATGTAGACACCATCGGCCCTGGGGATGATTTGGAGGCCTGGAGGGAGATTGCCTTGAATCAATCGGGCCTGTGTGGGCTGACCACATTGAGACGATACTTGAGTATTGATGAGATTAAATCTGTAAGGTTGATTGATCGTGCGAATAATAGGAGCGGTTGTGTCCGCATCGCATGGTGGGGCATCGACTACTTGAATGGAATAGGTGTGATTGGCTTGACCGGTGGTGTTGCGAACTTGCAGCACAAATCGATATTGCCCTATCTGGCTAGGGACCCCTTCGATTTCCCATCGTCCGTCCTCAAAGTTTAAATTTAAACCTGGGGGAAGCGCTCCGAAGCCTAAAGAAATCTCCTGGATGGGACCACATGAACTCGGATCGCCCGGAGAAACCACGTAGTTGTAATCGCGACGGATAGTGGCCGCGGGAAGTTGTTGTTCTGGTCTATTACACGGTGGAAGGAGGGAGGGATTGGATTCACCTCTGATTCTGAAGTTGAAAGTGACGTTAGCAGCGCCCTCGGAGTTAGTGACTCGGATTACTACTGTGGAATCGCCACTTTGCAATGGAACACCTTGAATATACCAGCCGTCAACGGTATTCCTTAGCTCGAGCCCACGAGGAAGCTGGCCTTGTTGGACATTCGCTTGGGTAATCTCGGCACACTTCGTCACCACTCGAGTCACAGGATCGGTGATAAATTGAGAGTCATCAATCCGATACCGAGCAGGAACACCCACGCGGAAGTGCTCGATAGTGATATTATTGGGACAGGGTTTACTGCTGACAACTTCTAAAGCAATCTGTTGCGTGAGCCGTTCACTTCCAGTTGTGGGGATCAGATTGAATTCGGATTGGAAGCGACCACTCGCTGCCGGAGTGCCTTCAAATAGGATTCCTTCTGGGACTCGCCGCCAGGCGATCCCTGGAGGAAATTGGCCTGAGAGGAGTGTGATCTCTTGTATCGGGATACAATCTAGTGTGGATAGACGTAGGGTGTGAGAGTAGGGCTTATACAACTCAGCTTTAGGGATGTTTTGTATGGCTATCGAATCGAAAGAGCAAGGCCTTCGGCTGGAATCTTCCCCAACGATAATCGTTACGGGAAGATTATAAGGGGAGAGATTATTCTGCCGTCGAATCCTAAATTCAGCTGTGAAGGAACCGACTTCTGTGGGGGCGCCATTAATGTAAATCTGGTTATCGACAAAGTTTACACTAAAGGTTAATCCCGGCGGAAGAGGACGAAGAAGTTGGGGAATTTCCCTCAAGATGCAATTTTGGAAAGAGGGAAGAGGGATTGAGGCAGTGTAAGATTTTCCTCGGGTAGCTTGAGGTAGCCGAACGGGGGAAAGAGTATCAGGGCAGGTCTCAGTGCTCATGGTGCGAGGGGATTGTGAGGGGGTTTCGGCTACGCTTATCGAGATGAAGATTGGACGTGTATCGACTTCATTTCCGGCTTTAACTACATAACGGACAGGCGTCTTAGTGGCTCGTATAGCTTGACCACTTATCACCCCGTCTCGGAACGTGATGCCATCGACGAGCCTGTTCCCTGGCCCTGGCTCTGGGGGATCAAAGGTCCACCATCGAATTCGGCCACAGCCAGAGCGATGGCTAAAGAAGCTGCGCAAGTCAAAATATTCGGGTTTCCCAACATGGGTATTTATTTCGAGGTAGTATTGGTTGACGCAGAGGGGTTCATCACTGCTTTTCACAGAGAGCCTAAGGTTGACTGGATAAGAACCTGTGGAGTTGCTTACATATAGAGAATACGAGCGGCCAGTCCATATAACGCTTGGGGTGCCTGTAAGCTGGCCGTCTGCTGTAAGAGTTAATCCTTCTGGGAGAGGAGGGTTAGCCGGTGAGAGCCCCCATTTAGCCTGGTGAGCGCATGATGAGTTGCCGTTTAAGAAGAGGCTATTAAGATCAACTAAGGCATGTTTGTCTTTTTCCAGCTCAAGGAAATACTCTCTGGTTTTCAGGCAGATGGGGGGATCGCGATGCTCGATGCGCCAAACAATTTGGAAACGAATGGGCTCAGTGTGGAGGGTTAAGTTATCCCCTATAAGTTCAGTGATCAGGGAGGATCCTGGATGCGTAGGCTCTGTGGGGGTGGCAGTGATAACGGACTCTTTAAGTTCTTGCCCTTGAGTAAATTGGGGGAATCCATTAGGTAGTGCACCGAAGATTCTCCATCGTGTTACGGGTGCACAATCCGGATTTTGACGGATGAGATCATTAAGGTTGAGGCTGATCGGCATCCCTACACGGCCAGTGAGAGTAACCAAGGTAGCTTCTCTGGGGCAGTGACGCCGTTGAGAGACGATGATGCTTAATCGGGCATGCACCGAGGCAACAGGGTGTTGACCAAAAAGATGAAGCTCTCTGGAGGTCTCTTCAAGTGGGATACCGGTTAAAATACGACCTTGTTCGATCTGGAGACCTTGGGGAAGCGGGACACCCAGGACCTGCCAGCGCTCGGGTATGGCGCACGATATTCCGCCGTTACGGTCTAGTAGAAGGTCATTTAAATTCACGTTAGTGCGATCTCCTACTACTAAGCGCAGCTCCGCTGGCTTAATCCTACAGGGTATGTGAGGGGCACTTATGTTGACCTTAAAAGGCAAAAGAGGCCCAGGACGACCAGCTAGAACACTGGCGTTTATGGGACGAAGGGTCACGACTGCATTTGATGTTTCTCGCGGTGTGCCCATAATGCGGTGCGTGTTTTGATCTATTGTTAGGCCTTCGGGAAGCTTTCCGTTAACGACTTCCCAACGCCTGATCACACCACACACGCCACCAGTTAGGGAATAAGGCTCGAGGGAAAATTCTAGCGGGACACCAACCGTGCCTGTTATTAGGGGTGCTGGAAGATTAAAGGTGCGAATACACGGTGGGTTGCTTTCATCGCCAAGACCACTTGGGCTAGAGACGTTGAAGACAAGTGCAAACTCTGCAGGCTGGTTGGAATAGTTGTGAGCCAAAAACCGCACGCGGTAATTGAGTAAAGCTTGGGTGAAGCGGCCAGTTAGACGACCTCGATTCGGATCGAGCTCGATGCCGTTGGGCAATGCGTCGAGCGCCTCCCAGCTTCGCCCAGGACCACAGCTGGAAGATGATGAAAGATATGTATTAAGATCGAGTGTGAAAGGAGATTCAGTGTTGAATTGGATTGTATCGCTAGGTCGAATAAAGCAAGGCCTAGAGTCGTCACTTACAACCTTAATTTTTAAAGTAAGAACAATGTGTTGAGAATGAGGTGATAAAGCCAGAGCCTGAATTGACATATTTTCTTGTCCTAACTGTGTGGGGACGCCAGTGATAAGGCCTTTTTCAACGTCAAACTGTAAACCAACTGGCAATCGACCATCTAAAACTCTCCATATCTCTGGTAATACACAGTCGTCATTTTCAAAGAAATAGTCGCGTAATCGGATCGGGGTCATCGGTTTCCCCGCTGTGAGTTGTATCTCGAGAGGAGCTCCTGACTTAATACAGATCCCAGAAGCCTTTTCTGAGATATCAAACTTAATTATTAGATTTACACCCCCTTGTGTATTGAGCGCTTCAAATGTGACTTCCCTACCTCGGATAGCCTGCGTAGGTATGCCCGTGATGAGCCCAGTTTGAGGATTCAAAACGAGCCCAGGCGGCAGAGCACCATACTGGCGCCAGAGTCGCGCAGAACCACATGCTCCAGTAGGTGGACGCAAGAAGCTGTTTAGATCTAAATTTATTGCCTCACCTACTCTTCCTCCTTGAAGTATATTGTTAATCCTCACGCAGGGTGGCCCTTCCTGTAGGGAAATCTTTATCCGCACCTCCATTGGAATATCTCGTCCTCTTATCCCCTTGACTCGGATATAAAACGTATCGTAAGGTTTACCAACTTCAGTATGACGCTGAGGTGTTCCCTCCAGAATACCCCTCGCCCGATCTAAACTTAACCCAGGAGGAATTTCACCAGACTGAAGAGTCCATTCTACGCCCCTCCCACATTCGCCTCTGAGATCCAACTCATCGTTTAGATCATATCGGAATGAACGTCCAACAGTTGCCTGAAGAATTTCCGTTATTCCCACTGCATTGATGCTCCTTTTTGGACACACATACCCCGGGCCGCGTAAACCATACTGAACCTCCAGATTGAGGGTGTAAAATACACTCCCCTGCCCGTTTCGACCTATAATTTGAAACGAAGTCTTCGTCGCGACAGAGACCGACCCGGAAATCACTGCTCGGACTGGATCAAACTGTAGCCCCTGTGGAAGCGAGCCTGAATGCAAAGCCCATGATTGAGGCTCACCGCAAGTTCCCCCTAAGAAAAGCTTCGAGCGAAGATCAATATTTATCGGTTGACCTTCAACAACGGTCAAATTCTCAGTCAGAGTAACGCCCCCTGCTCGCCAACAAGGAGCTGCCACAGATCCGCCGGGGGGAGATGTAATGTTCAACCGTAGCTCAAGTGTGGTGCCTCCGTGGCGATTCTCAGCCCGTATTCGGATCCGAGGTAGGGCCAACGAAGAAGTGGGAGTCATCGGAATGCCTCGGATAAAAGGTAAATCAAATTCGATACCAGCAGGGATGTTTCCTTGTGTCTCCAGAATCCGGAAACTATCGACCTTTCCGCAGGAAGGACCATTCTCGACAAATTGATTTAAGTTGACGTTTAACTCTCTTCCCACATGACCATTAATGGTGTAAATCCCTACCCCAATCGCACACGGAGGATTTCCATAAAATTCAGAATGCTGTGCTATGATGCATACGTAAGCCAAAAACTTTACAATTTTTTTGATATTATTTTTCATAGTCTGGCACTTTTTGCTTGCGCCGATTTCTTTATTTATACTCTGTAGATTTGTCAATAATTTTTTTGAAGATTTTTTCCGTGCAATTTGCACAGCACATGAAAGCTTGATATGAACTACCCGGAATGACTATCTACACGCAAAAGAATACTTGTATGCAATAAACGAATAAGTAAGATTTCCAGCCTTACACAATCTCAAACGATCGGATGCTAACAAGAAGGATCGCTTTAGCCATTGCTAGTTTGATAAGCTACCTCACTATCCTCATCGATCACTCCGCCGCCTCCAATGTAATTTTTTTGCTTGACACACCAGCCATTTATCACCTCCTTTCCAAATCCTCAAAAACGACCAATCCCCCCCAGACACCGCGCCCCCTTGAAATTAGCCTTGCAAAATACATCCAATCCCTCCCCAAAAACACACGCCTGAGAATCATAGGTCACGACGACAAAATCTTTCACGACGAAGAATTCATATTTTCAGAACCGAAGGCCGCATCAGCTGCCCAGCGCACCATTCGAAACATTCTCAACCGCAAACCTTCCTCCCGCCAAGGAAATCTAACCTCTACCTTAGCAAAGTCCCTCCAACACGCGACAAACTACTCCCTCTCCACACCCAACGAAATAACCCACATCTACATCTACACCGCCAACCCTGAGCCCACAGAGCCTTTTCCAGACCTAGACACAACCCTCAAACAATATCCACTACTCAACGGCAAAAACATCTGCGCACACATTTTCTTCATCGGTCCATCTAAATTTTCCCTCCCCATCCACGAAGGCCTTGAAAGCTCACAACACCCCGACATGAAAGACCTAACCCCCCCCCTAATCACCTGGAAGCCCACCACACCTACTACCGGAGCAAACATCACCTTCACTGAGGCCACCCAACATCCCTTCCGATCCTACCGATGGCTCATAAACGACCTCCCCGCCGGAGATCAACGCACCATCCAGCGCCTCTTCAACCAACCCGGCCTCTACACAGCCACTCTCATCGTCGACACAGAATCCGGCCAAGAAATCCTCACAAAAGAAAACATCCAAGTCGCCATAGGCACACTCGAAGTCTCCTTCACACACTCCCCACCCCGCATTCAGCGAGGCCAACCCGTCACCTTCACCCCACAATCCAACTCCCCACTAAAAGAAATCACCTGGCTCATCAACAACACCCCCATCAGCAACGCAAACGAACTCCGCACCAAATTTGACACCCTAGGCGAGCACCAAATCACAATCCAAGCCAAAGACGAACACGGCAACACCACCACCCACACCCAAACCATCACCGTCGAAGAACACTACATCCAACCCCAAGCCCAACTCCACATCCCCACCACCACAGGCACCGCCCCCCTCACCCTCACATTCGGCGCCACCATCACGGGCGATTTCAGCAAACTCACCTGGGACCTCGGCGACGGCCGCACCTCCACCGAAACCTTCACCGAACACACCTACCGCCACCCAGGCACCTACCACTACAAACTCACCATCATCCCCGAAGACCCCACCCACCAAAAAGTCGAGCTCACCGGCACCATCACAGTCAAGCGCGACTGGTCATGGCTCCTCATCCCCTTTCCCATCCTACTCACCCTACTCATCCCCCTCTTCCTCACACTCGGATTCTCCCCCCCCATCGACGGAATCCTCAGCGGTAAAAAAACCATCGACCTCGCCAAATACAAGCGAAAAAGCAAACTCACCATCCCACTCTCCGCCGTCGAATCCGAAGCCGACGGCTATATCACCTTCCACTTCAAAGGAAAAAAATACGCCCCACGCGCCACAGCCACCCTAACTCACGTCCTATGCAACGTCAACGGCCGCCGCTTCCTCCCCGGCGAGCCATTCCCCCTCCGCCGTCGCACCACCATCCAACTCGCCAACCGCGAAACCCTCATCTACAGCAACTCCCGACTCGACTACGATGTCGCCTAACCCCTACACCATCCGCGACATCCTTCACAACCCCTCCCTCCGTCACACCCTCTTCCCCATCACCGCCCACTCCAACTTCCTAGCACACGCAGCCGTAGCCCCCCTCTGCGCCCCAGCTGCGGAAGCCATGCGACGCCACATACAAAAATCCACCACCCAACAACAAGAAGACCACGACCTCCCCCACACCCTCCACAACCTCCGCCAGACCATCGCCCACCTCCTCCACACCCACCCCAACCACATCTCCCTCCTAGGCCCCACCTCCCTCACACTCAACCTCATCGCCCTCGGCCTCGACTGGCGCCCCGGAGACGAAGTCATCTACTACCCCCACGACTACCCATCCAACGTCTACCCCTGGCTCAACCTCTCCCGCCGCGGCGTCCGTCCCATCCCCCTCCACCCCACAAAACTCGGCCAAATCACCCCCGACCTCGTCCTCTCCGCCATCACCCCCCGCACCCGCCTCATCGCCCTCTCCACCTGCCACTACCTCAGTGGCTACCTCATCGACTACCAGACCATCAGCAAAGCCCTCCGCCAACACCACCCCCACGTCCTCCTCTCCCTCGACGCCATCCAATCCCTAGGCATCGCCCCCCTCGACGCCTCCTACGTCGACTTCATCTCCGCCGACTCCCACAAATGGCTCCTCGGCCCACTCTCCGCAGGCCTATTCTACACCAGCCCCCGAGCCGCCCCACTCTGCCAACCCCCACTCCTCGGCTCCTGGAACGTCCACTCTCCCCACCTCCTCGCCCAACCCACCATCCACCCCCACACCGACGGCCGCCGCTACGAACCCGGCACCCTCAACCTCTGCGGCTCCCTCGGCATGGCCGCCGCCATAGACCTCCTCACCCACCTCCACATCCCCACCATCCGCCAGACCATCCACAACCTACTCCTCCCCCTCGCCCAATCCCTCGCCGAAAAAGGCTGGCACGTCCCCTGGCTCGACTACCCCCCCCACGCACGCTCCGGCATCCTCACCATCACCCACCCACGACGCAACCTCCCAGCCCTACCCCACCACCTACACACCCGCCACAGCATCCCCTCCCTCCGCCACCGCCCCCACCACCCCCCCCGCCGCCGCCGCGCCCCCCCCCCGGGCCGG
>JANWVL010000078.1 GCA_025056655.1 Candidatus Methylacidiphilales bacterium | reverse complement strand
GGACGACGGCTTAGCCCAGGAGGTGATCGTGGTCGGCCGGCAGGGCTGGCTGCACGAGGCCACCTACCGCGCCGTGCACGAATTGGGGCTGACCGGCCAGGTGCGCTTCCTCACCGCCGTCGAGGATGACGACCTAGTCGCGATGTATTCCCTGGCCACGGTGATGGCCTTCCCGTCGGTCTACGAAGGCTTTGGCTTCCCGCCGCTAGAGGCGCTGGCGTGCGGCGCGCCGGTCGTCTCGTCCAACGCGGCGTCGCTGCCCGAGGTGTGCGGCGATGCGGCGCTGCTGATCCCGCCGCTGGACGTCGCCGAGTGGGTCCGCGCGCTGCGGCGCGTCCTGGGCGACGAGGCACTGCGCCGCGAGCTGGGCACGCGCGGGCCGCGGCAAGCGGCAAAGTTCACCTGGGCCGCGACCGCTCAGGCCACGCAGGCCGTATACCAATCGCTGATCGCCACTGCTGACCGTCATCCCCTGCACAGCCCGTCGTCGCGAAGGTGGGAATAGGGCTAGACTCCCGCCTGCCGGATCAAGTGGGCACCATGCTGCACCGCCTAGATTTCGTTCCGTTTAGCTGCCCTCACCCTTAGACCGGATTTGGTATATTCGCAGCTGCCTCAGCCGATGACCGCCAACCGGTGACGGCGACCCGCCTAACATAGGATGCTATGAAACAACATCGGGTATCCCTCGAGTTCGCTTCGCTTCTCTTAAAGATACTGATCCTGCTCGGCTACACCATAGTTCTGCTGCGCACGGCCTGGACGTGTGACGACGCTTTCATAACGATGCGCGTAGTTGACAACCTGGCGAACGGACACGGACTCGTCTGGAACACCGATGAGCGAGTCCAAGCTTACACGCATCCGCTCTGGTTGCTGCTGATTGCGCCGATCTATTTCTTTACCCGCGAAGCATACTTTACCTTGCTGGCTCTCTCGGCTGTGTTGTCCATCTTCAGCGTGGCGCTGCTGCTGAGGATGTGCGGAGATCGTCTGTGGCGAGTCGCGCTGATTGGGATTGCGCTGATCGGCTCTAAATCGTTCGTTGATTTCTCGACTTCCGGTTTGGAGAATCCGCTTAGCCATTTCTTGCTTGCGCTGCTATGTTTCTCCTACCTGAGAGCCCCCCAGACAAAACCACAATATTGGACTGCGTTGTCAGGATTGCTTGTGCTTAACCGGTTGGACTTTGTATTGTTGATTGTGCCCCTGCTTTTAGACTACCTGCGCCATGCGGATAACTGGGTGAAGAGGTGGCGTGCGCTGTTGCTAGTATTCGGGCCGGCGCTCGTGTGGATGGGCTTCTCGACCCTCTACTATGGATTCCCCTTGCCAAACACCTTTTATGCGAAACAGTATGCCGACATACCTAGATCCGAGTATCTAGCACGAGGAGTAGCCTATTTTTACGATTTCATTACCAATGATCCTCTGAGCTTCGTCACGATCGTCTGCGGAACCATACTGGGTGTGATCGCTTCCAACCGTAGAACACTTTGGCCTCTCAGCTTGAGCATTGTGTTGTACGCTGTCTATGTCTTTTGGATCGGCGGCGATTTTATGCGTGGGCGGTTCTTCTCGGCACCCTTTGTCATCGCTGTAGCCTGCTTATCTCAAGCCCCCACTCTCACACCGTTTGCTCCGCCCGTCCACAGACATGTCTTTCGGGTGATGGGCCTGGTTGCCGCATTCGGGCTGAGCTCGCTCGCCAAGCCGGTGCCCACATGGCTGAGCGGCTATCCATATCCTGCAGATGAGCTATTCCGCCCGGTTCACACGCCGCTTAGTCAGCTTGTGTCGAAGTTAATCGGACGAGGCGATCTCCCTGTGCTTCTCAGCCACGTCATTGATGAACGTGGCTTCTATTACGAAGGAACAGGCTTGCTCCCCCGATTGAATGGCAGCGCCTCAGTGGAAAACTTTTTGTTTAGCGCAAGGGCTAGACTTTTACGGATACGAAGACCAGAAATATTGGTTGTGAGATCAATAGGCTATTTCGGGTTTTTCTCTTATCCAAGCACAAAAATTATAGACCTACATGCTCTGTCAGATGCTCTTCTGGCTCGTCTGCCACTAGATAGTGAGTCACAAGTGTGGCGAATAGGACATATCCCACGCTACCTGCCCGATGGCTACATCCCTACCCGCATTTATGGCAAGAATCAGATAAGGAATCATCAGATAAGACGGCTATATGACGATATCCACCTCGTCATCGCTGGACCTCTCTTCAGCGTTGAACGGTTAAAAGCTATAGTGAGATTGAATCTCCGTCCTACCAAAGTAGACCCGTCGCTGCTCGATAAGCCGCTTCAAGACGTCACGCGATTCCAATTCGGCAGCACTTTGTATCCTGTGCCAAAGCAGGGCTTAAATATCTACATGGACGCGAGAGAGCCGATCACCTCTTCTTTGCTGCTCATCGCGAGCGCGGGAACATCCTACACCCTCACCGCGAGGCTTGCTGGGGATGACACCCCGAGCTCAATCGTCAAGGAATTGCCTCTGTCTGCGACGGCTACAGGACCTCATCGGCGATATCAAGCACATCTCGTTGATCTCACCGAGCAACCCGTGCGGTATAACCTCTTGCAGCTGCTTCCTTTTTCAGGAGCTCGGGACTTTCAAGCAGGCTATCTTCGCCTGCTTGACTCAATCGGATTTTTGCAACATCAACGCTTGATAACAGATGGAATCACACTATCTTCCACAATTGGCATAAATGCGACAGATCCTCTACCTCGTCTCATTCAATTTGAGCTGTTAGCCGGCGCTTGGTGGGCTGATGCACAGACACTCACCGAAATCGAGCTAGTCCTTTCTCGCCCTCAATGCTCAAATGCCGCAAGTGAGCGCGTAGATGTTTGGGTCAACCATGTCCATCTCGCAACCCACACATGGGATCTGACGCGATGTTCGGAGAAATGGGCCACTGTAATATCGGTAGACCCTCACATCCTTCGTAGCGGCTGGAACTTACTGGAGATTGATGTGCATCAGCGCGCCTCAGTTGCGGTCGAGCGGATCTGGATCAGCTCTTCCCAAGCTCACACCTACCGGCGCTAGATCGCACTCAACTCACCGGTCAGCGTTGGACGCTTCAGGGAGCTCGTCTGCTAAGCAAAAGGGCGCTTACACCCTTCGGCCGCCGGATTGACGACGCGCCGAGCCGTGATTAAATGCAGCCATGTCCGGCGCTAAGGTCCGCCTGGGCTTTGTCGGCACCGGCATGATGGGCCAGGCGGCGCACCTGCGAAACTTCGCGGCGCTCGCGGAGTGCGAGGTGGTGGCGATCGCCGAGCTGCGCGAGGAGATGGCCGGCCGCGTCGCGCGGCGCTACGGCGTGCCGCGCGTCTAT
>JANWVL010000077.1 GCA_025056655.1 Candidatus Methylacidiphilales bacterium | reverse complement strand
GAGCTTAGCCACCCCTGCCGCGGCGTCAAGCGGAGGCAGGTCAGCTGAAGCAAGATGTTAGGCAGCGAACATGTGCCTTCTTAGATCTCGCAGGCAATAGCGGCAACTCTCTAGCTGGACAATTGACTTTGCCTGCTTTTTTGGCCCACTTGAGCAGTTTCAAAAAACGCCCGCCAAAAGAACCCATTCTGAAAGGCTACAGACAACCCCGGAAGAGATAGTTCATCCTTCACGAACTTAGAGTAAACACTTGCATAGACGATAGGAGAAGCGATTAGCGCTCCAATAACACGAGGGATTTTGACATCTACTGCCCCAGTCTCTTGGATGCTGTCCCATATTTCTCTGGCCATTATTCCCATAATCATCGTTCCAGCGCAAATTACATCAAGCCAAGTGTATTTACTTTGGGCAGCGCTCTACTTTTTATGCCGCTTCCAATAGCGCGGGTGTTCCACGACTGGTTATTAAATTTCCTATATGGCACCCGATGCAAGCATTAAGATGAGCCCAACAATGATCAAGATGATTTGAAGCACATCCGTAAGATAAGATCCTCCTTGGGCAAAGATTATGCGACATCAAATTTACCAAGCCTCTTTAGCAGCGTAGCGATCGCTGCCTAACGGGATGGCGAATAGCCGCCCCGTTCACACTACTGCCTGTGGTCGGGTGAACGATTGGATTATATGGTTTCCGCGCAAAACTCCTCCACCACTTTATTATCGGCATAAGACGTCTTCGTGAGTGAATGACTAGGTTCTTTGCCGCTGACATCTTCAACATGGTTCTTTTCATCTTCTGGTTTTTATTCGGTTTCCGTATAACACACCCTCGTTTCTCCATACGAAAACATACCTAAAGGACTGCAAGCACCCTTGCCGTAGTTATTCAGAACCTGTATCTTGATAACAAAGATACTCCGTTCATTTCATATAGTTAGTCAAACCGATTTTTCATCAACCTGGAGCTTGGCGATGCTTAGAGTAATTAACCTTTCTTTGCCTTCCCTTGTTCCTCATCACCTCACGTCCTTCGTTTGTGCCTCCGGCATCAGATCGGCATACTAAAAAACCCATCGTGCTCGAAGATTTCGCCTGCCTTCTTATTTGTAGTAAAATTGTGGCGTATCTTCTTTTTATTTGGAAACGATGCAACACGATATCATCGACAACCGCGAAACTTTCCTTCATGATGCTGTAAATAAACTGCTCTCCAGTTCAGAGGCTGCTCACTTTGCGGTTGGTTTTTTCTTTCTCAGCGGC
>JANWVL010000076.1 GCA_025056655.1 Candidatus Methylacidiphilales bacterium | reverse complement strand
CTGTTCCGCGTCCTGCTGACGATGTTCGGCCTGCTCGCGCTCGTTTCCCTTGTCGGCTTCGCGTGGGCACTGTGGTGCCGGCCCGCCCACTGGCTGACGTTCGCGCTGTGGGTGCTGGTGTTCGTTACCGCCACCCTAATCGCCTATTGCCGCTGCAAAAAGCGCAGCGAGGACTTTGCCCAATCGGTCTATGACTTGTTCATAGCTGGTAATACGGGCAAATTGGCAACGCCTAAGGAAATCAAGGTAGTGGGGGAGGCTGGTGGATGAACAGGCGGCTTAATCGAGGTGCTGAGTCGAGGTTTATCAATATGGAGTGCGGCAGCGGACTGCCGCTTTGGAAAGCGCCGACGGGTCGGCGGAGTCTAGAGGGTGGTGGGAGCTGTTGGGTTTTATCCGTGGGTGAGGCAAGTCGAGGGGAAAGTTTGGTGATGGAGGCTTGGAACGTGCTCATATGGCTTGGCATCTTGCGGACAGTTGGGTAAAAGTTTTTGCGAACAAGATTATCTAAATGTCATCGGATCAGGTCACTGCTTTGATACTGAGCCGGCTGGATGGGATACCGCAGACGGTGCCATTGCCAGTTCGAGTTTTGGGGATAGACTTGGGGACGACTAATTCTACAGTGGCTGAAGTGATATGGTGCCGGGATCAAAACCAGCCGCCGGTTGCACGATGTTTGGAAATTGAACAGCCGACAGATACAGGGCCCTACATCCATGTGCTCGTGCCGTCGGTGGTGGCGTTGCATGGGGGGCAGGTTTGGGTGGGCGAGGGGGCAAAACGGTTGCGTGCAAATCCTCGGTTGCGCCGAAACAGAGATATTTTTTATGAGTGCAAAAATGAGATAGGCGCGCGGCGGACGTATCATCTGGCTCCGCCTGGCTTTCGCAGTGCGGCGGAAATTGGGGGGAGAGTGTTGAGCTTTCTCAAAGCTGCTGCGGAGACGGCCCATGAGGTGTCAGTGGCTCGCACGGTTGTTACGGTGCCGGCGTCGTTTCAACTGGCGCAACGCCACGATACGTTTCGCGCTGCAGAGATGGCCGGGATGAACTTGCAGGCTGGGGATCTTTTGGATGAGCCGGTGGCAGCCTTTATCGATTATTTGGTAACGCATCGGGAAGCTTTGCTGGCGGATTTGCGTGGTACGCAGAATGTGGTTGTCTTCGACTTTGGAGGGGGCACGTGCGATGTGGCAGTGTTTCGCTTGGATTTAAGTAAGAGAAGTGGGCAGCTGGAGATAGCGCCGCTGGCGGTGTCGCGTTATCATCGGCTTGGTGGGGGTGATATTGATGCTGCGATTGTCCATGAGGAACTTATTCCGCAGGTTGCCGAGCAAAATGGTCTCAAGGTGGAGAGCCTAGATTTTGACCAGCGCAAGCGACATTTAGAACCAGCTCTGCTAGGGATAGCTGAGTCGCTGAAAGTGGGGTTGTGTATCGAGATTGCGCGGTTGCAGAGTTTTGGTCGTTATGCGGATGCCGATAAGACTGAGATAGTCAAGACGCATCCGGGGTCGTGGTCGTGTCCGTGTCCTGGATATCCGACGTTGACGTTGCGTTCACCGCGGCTAACAGCAGCGCGTTTTGAGGAATTGCTCAAGCCATTTTTGGATAGGGATTTGCTGTACGCTCGGGAGACGGAGTATCACATGACGTGCTCAATTTTTGCTCCGCTGTCTGATGCGCTTGAGCGGGCTGGATTGCAGGCAGCAGATGTGGATTTTTGTCTGATGGTGGGGGGGAGCAGTTTAATTCCACAGGTGCAGGAGGCGGTACGGTCTTATCTGCGATCTGGGCGTCTTTTGATATACGAAGATCGGGATGCGACACAGGTGGCGGTTGCTCGTGGGGCAGCGTACCATGCGTTGGCGTTAGCGCTTTATGGGCGAGGGCTTGTGCAGCCGGTGGCGCAAGATGCGATCGCGTTGCGGGTGGCTTCGGGGATGCTGGAGTTGGTGCCGAAGGGTGCGACGTTGCCATTTCCTAGTCCTGACCGAAGTGCTGAGCATTTTGAGCTTGTGGTGCCGCAGACGGCGCTGGTGGGCACGGTGCCGCTGCGGGTGGAGCTTGTCGCTGGGAGTGATGCGCGACCGGTGTTTGCAGCGACGTGGCAGATTCGTGCACCGGTGAATCGTGGCACTCCGTTGCGTCTGGGCGTGCGAATGGATGCCAACCAATGCTTGCATTTGGAGTTAACCCTTCGCGATCAGCCAGAGACAGAGCCATTTGCATGCACAGTGGAACATCCGTTAACGTTGGTAGTGAATCCTCACGCGACTCGACAGCGTATTGAGGAGGTGGAGGAGAACTTGCGCACGGGTAAAGTGGCGGAGGAGGAGATTGTGGATACGTTAAGAAAGTTGTCTGACGATTATGCTGAGCTAGGGCAGCTTGACAAGGCGATCGATTATCTAGTGCAAGCTTTGCGACGGAAGGGCCGGCCAGATGCGAGTTTGCTGAATTCGCTTGGGATACGGTATGGTGAAAAGAAAGATTGGGAGCGTCAAGAGAAGACTTATCGGGAGGCGTTTCAGGCTAAGCCGGATTGGGCTGGGTCTTTATTCAATTTAGCGCTGTCGCAGTGGAAGCGTGGCTTGTTAGAGGCAGCGGAGGCGACCATCCGCGAGGCGCTTGCCGTGGAGGAGGACCCGCCCTATTTTGTGTTATTGGCGCAAATACTGGAGAAGCGGGGCAATCGCCAGGAAGCCAATCAGGCGCTAGCAGAGGCATTGAAGCGGTATGGACCGGTGAGGGCACTGAGCGATTGGGAACTGGGCTGGTTGCAGACTGCTGCGCAGATGCAATCTGATGCTGCGCTTCTAGAGGAGGCCACGGCTGAGCAGCGTCGTCGTAAGCGGGCAGGCAAAGGGAGAGATGTTGAGTCTGGTGGTTTGCTGCCGGAGATTGCTCCTGCACTTCGGAAGATATGAGCACATGGCTAATTCCTCGGAATGAATTGACGCTTGAACAACTTCGTGCGATTGATTTGCCGCATACTGAGCATCAAGTGATATTCGGTGCGCCGGGCTCGGGCAAAACGCAGATATTGCTGCATCGAGCGGTGGAGTTGCGACGCCGGCTAGGATCGACAGATGGGCGTTTTCGGATTTTGGTTTTTACGGGTGTGCTTAAGAATTATCTTCGCTCAGCTCTTGAGTTGCTTGGGTTGCCGGAACAGGTTGTGAGTACTTTTGACGACTGGTGCAAGGGTTTTTATGAGCGCCATATCAACTCACGGGTGCCGTGGGATGCGGTAGCTAAGCGACCGGATTTTGAGGCGATTCGGACGGCTGTCGCGCAGAGAATAGCAAGCGGCACAGTTCGATTACCGCTATACGATTTTGTGTTGGTGGACGAAGGGCAAGACCTTGAGTCTGCTAACTTCGATATGTTGCGGCGGATAGCTGGGCACGTGACGGTGTGCCTGGACCATAAGCAACAAATTTACGAGCGCGGCTGCTGCGAGACAGAGATCCTTAATGCTTTAGGGCTACGTCGGCGCAACATGACGCTTTTGGATGCATATCGATGCTCGCCCTTTGTGGCTCGCTTGGCGGCGCAATTTCTGCAGGAAGCTGCAGAACGCGAACAGTATCTTCGACAGGTGCGCACGGAGCAGAGGGAACGAGAACTGCCGTTGCTCTATGAGGCAGCATCGTTTCAAGACGAGAAACGCCGGCTCACTGAAGTGCTTCGTCAGCGTCTGCTCACAGACCAGAGGGTGGCGGTGCTGTTTCCGCTTCGGCGGCAGGTGTTTGGTTTTGCAAAGGGGTTGGCAGCGGCGGGAATTGAAGTTGAGACGCAGGAAAATCTGGATTTTGGGTCGAGTCGGCCGAAGTTGATCACATATCACAGTGCGAAGGGATTGACGTTTGACTCGGTGCTGTTGCCGCGGCTGGTGGCAGAATCTTTTCCGCGCACAACGGATGCACGACAGCGGCGTTTGTTATTTGTAGCTGTTACGCGAGCTACGCGCTGGGTGTATATGAGTACTGTGGTTGGGGATAGTATACCGTTATTGGCCGATTTGAAGCGGATGGAGGCGGAGCGAGGATTGACGATACAACGTTTTGAGCATGCGTCAGTTCAGTCTGCTCCTCCGGAGTCGTCGGAGAGGGAGTCTTCAGGGTTGGATTTTCTGTGAGGCGCGGTAAGAGCACACTGGCAGACGTCGGTTTGTGAGGGCCTGAATTGGCTATCCTTTTGGACGATGAGTTAGTGGAAAATCTCAATCACATGTTGAAGAGAGAAAACCCGGCGGGAAGGATGGAGAGACGTTTTTAGTAGCGACTTAGCAGGGGAATTACGGAGTGTTGATTCCTGAGAGTCTTGCGGGAAGAAGCGGGGGCAATGGTCACAGTGCTTGAGTCGGAGCTCATGCGCGGAATGTGATGGCAAGGGATTGGGAGGCATTTTGTCGAGACGTTTTTCGATTGTCTGAGCTTGGCTCAAAAAAGCTTGGGTGACGTGCGAGATGAAAAATGGACAATGTCGCTTGAGGAGAAGGTTTGACACTTTATCCGATATCGTTAACGATGACATTGATAATCTTCCCCGTTTTGACAGCGAAGGCGCGGGGCTGCGTTGCAAAACGCAACCCCTGTTTTTTGCGGGTTGGGTGCTGATGAAAACGTTCGTTTACGTGGATGCGTTCAACCTCTATTACGGCTGCGTCAAGGGCACTGCTTACAAGTGGCTGAACATCGCCCGGCTATGCGCATTGATGCTGCCACAACATCGCATCGAGCGGATCAAATATTTCACTGCCCGAATCAGTTCGCGCGCCCATGACCCCGAGGCGTCACGCCGACAACAAACCTATCTGCGCGCATTGCAAACGATCCCCAATCTGGAAATTTTCTACGGCCATTTCCTTACACACCCGGTGCAGATGCGGCTGGCTGATCCGCAGCCCGGTCAGACAGCTTTTGTGTGGGTAATCAAGACCGACGAAAAAGGCTCGGACGTGAATTTGGCGACGCAATTGTTGAGCGACGCCTACAACCGGCGGTTTGAGTGCGCGGTGATCATCAGCGGTGACTCTGACCTCCTCGCGCCAGTGCAGGTGGTGATGAACGAACTGAAGTTGCCGGTCGGCGTGCTGAATCCGCAAAAACGCCCATGCCGTGTGCTTGCCGCGCAAGCCACGTTCAACAAGCACATCCGTGATGGCGTCCTTGCTGCATTCAGTTCCCGACCCAGTTGACCGATGCCAAAGGAACGTTTTCCAAACCGGCAAGTTGGTGAACATACAAAAGCATCTCATCGCAAACTCCGTGGTGTTTGAGGAGTTGAGGTTGACGGCTGAGGAGCGGGAGGCGGTCTGACTGGGGATAAAATCTGGATCGTGGAGGAGGGCGGGAGATGAGCTGTCGGCCCGGCCAATACCCGGCGTTTTCAGCATCTGGAGGGTCGGGTTCCACCCCGACCTGTGGAGGGACGCCTTTCACGGCGTCCGCGAATGAAATCCCGCATGGCGCCGGTGGAACGGCGCCCTCCATTTCAAGTGGAGGGACGCCTTTCACGGCGTCCGCGGATCCAATCCCCGATGGCGCGGGGGGAACCGGGCCCTTCAGGGGTTTGCTGGATTGGGGAATGGTGGGATTTTATGTTTGAAATAGTAAAAAGTCGGTTTTGTGAGGGTGTGTGAAGGCAGATGAAAGGGCGCTGAGGCGGTCTTGAGGATTGTGGAGGCGATATTGGAAGTTTCTGACGCAGTATTGGAAGTTTCTGGGGCAATATTGGAAGATTCTGGCGCGGTATTGGAAGTTTCTGAGGCGGTCTTGGAAGATTCTGATGCGGCATTGGAAGTTTCTGGGGCGGCATTGGAAGTTTCTGGGGCGGTATTGGAAGATTCTGGCGCGGTATTGGAAGTTTCTGAGGCGGTATTGGAAGTTTCTGAGGCGGTATTGGAAGATTCTGATGCGGCATTGGAGGATTCTGGCGCAGTATTGGAAGATTCTGATGCGGCATTGGAGGATTTTGACTTGATATTAAAAGCGGCGTGGCACAAGGCAGAGCCTTGCTTGCCACCGCAGTGCAAAGGAGAGCGGTGTCGCGCGAGGCAAAAGCCTCGCTTGACACCGCACTTCAAGGGGGGGTGGTGTGGGATTTTGGGGTTTGATTGATGTTGGGGGTCTGTGGGTTACATTTCTTCGAGGGTGGGGATGCCGAGGAGGGAGAGGCCGTGGGCGAGGGTGTCGCGGGTCCAGGCGCAGAGGGAGAGGCGGGTGGTGCGGGTGTCGCCTTCGGTTTTGAGGATGGGGCAGTGTTCGTAGTATTGGTGGAAGAGGGTGGCGAGTTCGTAGAGGTAGGTGCAGAGGAGGTGTGGGCGGTAGTCGTGGAGGGTGTCGTCGAGGGCGTCTGCGTAGGCGAGGATTTTTTTGGCGAGGGCGATTTCGAGGGGGTGTTGGAGGGTGGGGATGGGGGTGCGTTGTGGGGTGAGGTGGGCTTTGCGGAAGATGGAGGCGATGCGGACGTAGGCGTTGAGGAGGTAGGGGGCGGTGTTGCCGTCGAGGGCGAGGAGGCGGTCCCAGTCGAAGATGTAGTCGAGGTTGCGGTTTTGGGCGAGGTCGGCGTATTTGAGGGCGCTGATGCCGATGGTGCGGGCGATGTGGGTGTGTTGGTCGGGTGGGAGGTCGGGGCGTTTTTGGCGGATGAGGGAGAGGGCGCGGGTTTCGGCTTCGTCGAGGAGGTCGCGGAGTTTGATGGGGGTGCCTTCGCGGGTTTTGAGGGGTTTTTTGTCTGGGCCGAGGATGGTGCCGAACCAGATGTGGCGGAGGGTGACGGGGTGGGAGGGGAGCCAGCGTCGGGCGACGGCGAAGAGTTGGCGGAAGTGGCGTTGTTGGCGGCCGTCGGTGACGTAGAGGATTTCGTCGGCGTGGAGGGTGAGGATGCGGTAGCGGAGTGCGGCGAGGTCGGTGGTGGCGTAGAGGTAGCCTTCGTCGGTTTTTTGGATGAGCATGGGGGTGTGGCGGAGGTCGGGGTCGTCGTCGAAGAAGATGGCGATGGCGCCTTGGCTTGGGCGTGCGATGCCGAGGGAGAGGAGGTCTTGGACGGTGTCGTGGAGCCAGGGGTGGTAGAAGCTTTCGCCGAGGATGAAGTGGAAGTGGATGTCGAGGCGGTCGTAGAGGGGGAAGAGGGTGCGGAGGGTGTGTTGGCAGAAGGTTTTCCAGAGGGCGAGGTTTTCTGGGTCGCCGCGTTGGAGGCGGACGAGTTCGTCGCGAGCGGCTTGTGCGGTGGTGGGGTCGGTTTTTTCTTCTTGGGTGATGCGTTGGTAGAGGGATTCGAGGTGGGGGATGGGGTTTTGTTCGAGGGCGAGTGGGGAGCCGTAGCGTTTGTAGGCGAGGAGGATTTTGCCGAATTGGGTGCCCCAGTCGCCGAGGTGGTTGATGCGGGTGACGCGGTGGCCGGTGAAGGTGAGGATGCGTGCGAGGACGTCGCCGAGGAGGGTGCTGCGGATGTGGCCGATGTGCATTTCTTTGGCGACGTTGGGGCTGCTGAAGTCGATGATGATGTGGCGTGGGTGTGGGGTGGTGGGGATGCCGAGGCGTGGGTCGTGGTGGTGGGTGTTGAGGAGGTGGAGGATGCCGTGTGGGGTGAGGCGGAAGTTGATGAAGCCTGGGCCGGCGATTTGTGGGGTTTCGAAGAGGGGGTGAGGGGGTAGGGCTTGGATGAGGGTGTGGGCGAGGGAGGTGGGGGTGGTGGAGAGGGTTTTGGCGTGGGTGAGGGCGAGGTTGGTTTGGTAGTCGCCGTGGGCGGGGTGTGGGCAGGGTTGGATGGGAGTGGGGGGGAGGTGGTGGAGGTGGAGGGTGGGGAGGGCTTGGGTGAGCCATTGGGTGAGGTGGTGGCGTGGGGAGATCATGTTTTTAGGCGTAGGTGAGGTGGGGGAGTGGGGTGGTGGGGGTGGTGGGGGTGGTGGGGGGTGGGGTGTAAGGGGGGAAGGGGTGGGGGATGGGGTGGGTGAAGCGGTGGCCGCGGTAGAGGGTGATGGCGATGTTGAGGTTTTCGCGGATGCATTGTTTGATGGCTTCGGGGTGTTTTTCGCAGTAGAGGAGGGTTTTCCAGGAGTGGATGTGTTTGGGTTTGTGGAAGTCGCTGTTGGCGAGGAAGGGGAGGCGTTTGAGGCCGATGGGGGTGTAGAGGTCGTCGCGGTTGGCGATTTCCCAGGCGTCGATGAGGGGGATGAATTCGTCGAGGTGTTCCCAGAGGTAGAGGGTGTTGCGGCCCCAGGTGGATTGGAATTCGTGTGGGTGGGAGGCGACGGCGAGGGCGCCTTGGGCGTGGATGGCGTGGATGGTGTCTTTGAGGGAGAGGGAGGGGTCGATGGGGTGGGTGAGGTCGAGGCCGAGGAGGTGAGCGGATTGTTTGGGGGTGAGGCCGTCTTTGTTGAATTCGATGCCGGTGAGGAGGATCATGGAGTATTTTTGCCAGGCGCGTTTTTTTTCTTTTTCGATGGTGTCGAAGTAGTCTTGGATTTGGTGTGGGGGGAGGACGAGGCCGGTGAGGTTGCAGAGTTTGCCGATGAGGCGGCGTGGGTCGCAGAGGTGGTCGGTGATGGCGAGGCAGTCGAAGCGGCGTTGGCCGTAGAAGTCGACGAGTTCGCGGATGGTGAGTTTGCCGTCGGAGTAGGTGGTGTGGGTGTGGAAGTCGCAGAGGAGGATGGAGGGGTGGGTGGTGGGGGTGGAGATGTGGGGGGGAGGGGTAGGGGGGGGTGTGGGGTGAGGGTGGGGTGAGGAGGGGGTGTGGGAGAGGATGAATTCGGCGATGCGGAGGGCGGCGTCTGGGCGTGCGGCTTTTTGGAGGTTGGAGCGCCAGTAGCTCCAGAGGGCGGCGTTGTGTTGGAGGGCGTGGGTGATGTGGCGGGCGACGTCGGAGGGTTTTTCTGCGAGGATGCCGCCTTGGAGGTGGCGGATGAGGTCGTAGTTGCCTTCTTCTTGGCCTGGGACGATTTGGTTGATGATGATGGGGCAGGCGGCGGCGATGGCTTCTTGGATGGTGGCGCCGCCGGCTTTGGTGACGACGAAGTGGTGGGTTTTGAGGAGGCGTGGCATTTGGTCTGTCCAGCCGAGGACGTCTGCGCGGTGGGTGGCGTGGAGTTTATCGATGATGTGGAGGATGGTTTCGCGGAGGCGGTGGTCTTTGCCGACGGCGATGGTGAGGTGCCAGGTGTGGTTTTCGAGGAGTTCTTTGACGATGCGTGGGGCTTTGGATTTGCCGGAGTTGATGATGTAGAGGATGCGTGGGTGTGGGGGGTTTTGTTGGGTGAGGTCGGGGAGTGGGGGGAAGCGGTGGGGGTCGGCGAATTCGATGGGGACGGGGAAGCCGAGGTTTTGGATTTGGTGTGGGGGGATGTGTTGTCGGAGGAGGATGTCGGCGGTTTGTTGGTTGGGGACGAGGAAGTAGTCGCTTGGGGTGCGATACCAGAGGGAGTTGATGGAGATGGAGTCGGTGATGATGGTGAATTGGGTGATTTCTTGGGCGTGGCCTTCTTGGCGGAGTTCGTTGAAGAGGTAGTTGTAGACGGGGTAGGTGGAGACGATGGCGTCGGGTTGGTGTTCGCGGAGGAGGTTGGCGAGGGAGGCTTTCATGCGGGAGAGGGTGGCGAGGTTGTTTTCGAGGATGGGGGTGTTGTCGAGGAGGTCGTAGATGGTTTGCCAGAGGCGTGGGGTTTTGTTGATGGCGGTGAGGTAGAGGCGGCGCATGAGGTCGTTGAATTTGCCGTAGCAGGTGTGGAAGAGGTCGTGGATGTCGGCGGAGGCGTCGGTGCCGGCGATGGTTTCGATGGCGTGTTGGATGTTGCGGGCGGCGGTGTTGTGGCCTTCGCCGAAGCCTGCGGTGAATATGAGGATTTTCTTCACGGGGGTAGTGATAGGGGTGGTGGAGGCTTTCGACAAGCTTGGGGTGAGGTGGGGGTGGGGGTAAAATTTTTGGTGGGTGGGGTGGAAGATGGCTTGCGTGTGGAGGCTTGTTTGCTAGGAGAGGGCGGTATGTCTATGCGTATTGGTATATTGACGAGTGGTGGGGATTGTCCTGGGTTGAATGCGGTGATTCAGTCTGCGGTGTATTCGGCGCATCGTTTGGGGTGGGAGACGATAGGGTTTATTGATGGGTATGAGGGGTTGTTGCGGCCGGTGCGTTATAAGGTGTTGACGCCTGAGAATACGCGGCGGATTATGAGCACGGGGGGGACGATTATTGGGACGACGAATAAGGGGCGTTTTGTGGCGAAGGTGGGGCATGGGGAGAGGGCTAAGGTGCCGGCTGAGGTGATTGCGGAGGCTAAGCAGACGTTGAGGGATTTGGGGGTGGATGCGTTGATTGCGGTGGGTGGGGATGGGTCTTTGACGACAGCTCAGCAGTTGTTTGAGGAGGGGGTGCCGGTTGTGGGGGTGCCGAAGACGATTGATAATGATATTTCGGCGACGGCGATGACGTTTGGTTTTGATTCGGCGGTGGAGTGTGTGATGCGGGCGTTGGATAGCTTGCAGACTACGGCTGCGAGCCATAAGAGGGTGATGATTGTGGAGGCAATGGGGCGGTATGCGGGGTGGATTGCGTTGTATGGGGGGATTGCGGGTGGGGCGGATATTATTTTGATTCCTGAGATTCCGTTTTCGTATGAGAAGATTTTTAGGGATGTGCGGGATCGGTTGGATGCTGGGGCGGAGTATATTATGATGGTGGTGGCGGAGGGGGCGAAGCCGATCGGGGGGGATTATGTGACGAGGTCTATGCGAGGGTGTGGGGAGGCGAGGTTGGGGGGGATTAGTCAGGTGATAGCGGAGGCGATTCAGGAGAATACGGGGCGGGAGGCGAGGGCAGTGGTGTTGGGGCATTTGCAGCGGGGGGGGAATCCGACGACGTTTGATCGGATTTTGGGGACGCGTTTTGGGTGTGCGGCGGTGAAGTTGATAAGGGAGGGGAAGTTTGGGCGGATGGTGAGTTATCTTAATTATATGATTGGGGATGTGTCGATTGCGGAGGCGGTGGGGCAGTTGAAGTTAGTGCCTGTGGATCATCAGATGGTGCAGATGGCGCGGGATTTGGGGGTGTCGTTTGGTGATTGAGGTGGGGGTGGGGGATGGGCGGGGTGTCTTTGGGTTGGTTTTATGGCTAGTCGCAGATGCGGGCTGGTGCTGAGCCGTCGTGCCAGTGGATGGTGACGGATGATTTGTTTTGGGCCTGGCTGCGGGACAGGATGTAGGTGCCGTCTGGGGATTGGATGAGGGTGAATCCGCGTTTGAGGGTGGCTTGGACGTTGTAAATTTCTAGGATGGCGCGGAGTCGGTGGTAGTGTTGTTTTTTTTGTGCGAAGATTGTCTGGATGACACGAGGGTGGATTTTGTCTGCGAGGGTGAGGTAGGTTTGCCGTTTTTTTTGGAGGACTTCTTGAGATGCACGTTGGAAACGGTCGGTCGCAATCTGATAGGACTGGAGCCATGGGAGGAGGAGTTGTCGTGGGGATCGGAGAACAAAAGATTGGGTGGACCGTTTGAGGCGTGCGGATAGGAGGGTGAGGCAGTGTGTGAGGTGGCGGTGGAGGCGTGTTTTTAAGGATTGGATTTCGTCTCGCCATTCTTGCCAGTCGCGGACAGCGATCTCTGCAGCAGCAGAGGGTGTGGGGGCTCTGATGTCTGCAGCGAAATCGCTTAGTGTGAAATCTGTCTCATGCCCGATGGCTGAGATGGTGGGTAGGGAGGATTGAGCGATTGCACGCACGACGATTTCTTCGTTGAAGGCCCATAGATCTTCAAGAGAGCCACCTCCTCGGGCGATAATGATGAGGTCGGCTTTTGCATCAGCATTGGCTTTTTGGATTGCCGCGACGATTTCAGGTGGGGCTTCTGTGCCTTGAACGCGTGTATCGTAAACGATCAAGTGAAGGCCAGGGGCGCGTCTTGAGAAGACTTGTATTAAGTCGTGCAAGACAGCACCTTGATGTGAGGTGACGATGGCGATTGTCTTGGGGAAAATTGGCAAAGGCTTTTTCTTCGAGGGGTCGAATAGGCCTTCGTTTAGGAGTTTTTGTTTTAAGATTTCAAAACGTCTCTGGAGATCGCCTTGTCCGATGGTTTCGATTTTTTCGACGACGAGTTGATATTGTCCGCGTGGTTCGTAAACAGTTATTTGTCCGGAGGCGATGATTTCTGTGCCTTCTTCAGGAAAAGAGGGGTGTAGGGATAAAGTTGAGCGAAATAGGACGGCTGCGATGAGTGCTTGAGAATCTTTAAGTGAAAAGTAAATGTGGCCAGCGGCAGAGAGTTTAACGTTGGAGATCTCTCCTCTAACCTTGACAAAACCGATTTGGGATGTGAGCGCTTTGCGGATGCGGCGGGTGAGGGAGGTTACAGTCTCGATTTCTGATTCTGCAGGAGTGAAGAGATTTGCCTGGGGTTTGGTTTTGAGGATTGGGTCTGGCATATGGGGGGGTTATGGGAAATGGACGGGGTGTTGGATACGTTCACAGGATATGGCTTTGCCGGTGGTTTCGTCGATCCGGACGCAAAATCCATCAGCTTGAGGTTGGCCTGATGCGATGTGGAATTTTTGAGGTAAGGCGGTGCGATACTTTGTTACGACACTTTCAACGTCTCTGCCTATAATTGAGTCGTGACCACCACAAAATCCTGCGTCCGTGAGGTAGGCTGTGCCTCCTGGCAAGATTTTTTCGTCAGCGGTTTGCACATGGGTATGGGTGCCGACAATCACGCTGGCTAAGCCATCCATGGCGCGGCCAAAGGCGATTTTTTCTGAGGTTGTCTCGGCGTGAAAATCAATCAAGATGCATAGTGTCTCTTGGCGTATAGATTCTAGGACTGGAGGTATAGTGAGGAAAGGATTGTCAACGGCGGGTGCCATAAATGTGCGACCTAGTGCGCATACGACGCCGAGTTTTTTGCCGTTGCCTGATACAATGATGTGGCCTGATCCTGGGGCTCCTGCTGGGAAGTTTTGTGGTCGTAAAAGGCGAGGTTCTTGTGAAAAAAAAGACATGATTTCTTTTTGATCCCAGACATGGTCGCCGAGTGTGATGACATCTACGCCAGCGCGAAGTATTTCGTATGTGATTCGACCGGTGATGCCTTGTCCCCCTGCGGCATTTTCACCGTTTACGACAACGAAGTCTGCTTCGTATTTGGATTTGAGAAAGGGGACGGCCTTTTTGATAACTTCTCGCCCCGGTTCACCCACGACATCGCCTAGAAATAAGACTGTGAGCATAAGACGACCCCATCTTGGCCAAAATACGGTGAGGCTCAAGACAGCAGGATGATTAAGCAGCGGGGGAACTAGCGGGGTGTTTTGCTTTTGAGGTGAGCTTTGAGACAACAATCAATACCGTCCAAGCCAGAGGGATACTGACGATTGCCGGTTGACTAAATGGAGCGAGGGCCGTCTGCGGATCCCACCCGTAAACGTGCTGATAGGCTTCCTTGCTGCACAAAACCCAGGCTAGGGAAAAAATTAGTCCTACAAAAATTGAGGCGGCTACCCCTTGTTTCGTAGTATTTTTCCAGAATAAAACCATCACTAGTGCAGGAAGATTGGCTGAAGCAGCGATGTTGAACGCCCAACCTACGAGGAACGTCACATTCATTCGCTCGAAGATGATCCCGAGCAACATACTGATGCTTCCAACAAGCAAAGCAGCAAGCTTTCCCGCACGCACTTTTCCTTCATCGCTAAGTTGGAGCTTAAAATAATTGGACATTAAATCGTGCACGACAGCTCCGCTTGCTGCGAGGATTAAGCCGCATACCGTTCCGAGCACAGTCGTAAATGCAATAGCCGATATCAGCGCAAACGGCAATTCGCCGAAAGTGCGGGCGAGTAGAGGTGCTGCCATATTAGAGTTTGTCATGTCCAACGCTCCACAAGACATAGCGCCTAAGCCGAGATAGAGCGTGAGTAAGTAAAACGCTCCGATGGTAATGATCCCAACGACTGTGCTTTTTCTTACTGCTGCTTGGTTTTTTACTGTGTAATAACGGATGAGAATATGTGGCAGCGATGCTGTGCCAGCAAAAAGCGCTAGCATCAGTGAAACAAAGTCTATTTTGGCACGCCAATCCTCACTGCGGAGGCCTTGGAATGTCGGTGTTCCCCCCGGCACAAGTAATTCACTGCCAGGTTTTATTTCTGGACGATAAATGGTCGTCACGGCTGTGACTTCTGCTGTTTTTTCAACGATGCGATTTTTTTCCATTCTCCAAACTTCGATTTGAGCATCTTGAAAATATCGTAGATAATCGATGGGGTTGAGTGGGCCTGTCTTTGAAATTTGGTTGGGCAAAGCGATAACTCGTCCAGCTGGCGGAAGCTCGGCTTGATTTTCACCGTGTCCCTGTTGAATGCCGTTAATTAAAACGCGACGTGAGCCATCTGCTTGCTGTAGGATCGTGACACGCTGCTCTTGTCCTACTGGAGGTCTTGTCTCAAGGCCACGATATAGAATGCCGCACGTCATCAAGGCACAAAAAAGAACCAAAAGCGCACCTTTGATAAATTGCACCCAAGTTGTCGAAATCATACCGGCCGTGATAACTATCGTGGTGACGACTGCGCCGACAAGAATCACGCCCTGCCAATGTTCAAGACCTAGCAAGGGCTTGATTAGCGCTCCAGCGCCGACCATTTGCGGAATCAAATAAAACACACTGACAACGAGCGTGCTAATGGCTGCCGTCATTTTGATTTGCTGAGAATGAAAACGCTGATCTAACGCGTCTGCTAAGGTATATTTGCCTAATTTCTTAAGCGGCTCCGCGATCACAAACAGTGCAACAATCCAGCCAGCTAAATATCCGATGGAATAAAGGAAACCATCATACCCGAAAAATGCGATCATTCCGCATATCCCTAAAAATGAAGCTGCAGAAAGGTAATCCCCTGCAAAAGCGACTCCATTTACAAACCAGTGCACTTGTCCGTGCGCTGCATAATAGCCTGATGAGGAGCGTGCTCTCGAGCCGAGATAAAAGCTGATTCCCAGCACCAATGCAACAAATAATCCAAAAATAAAAACCGTTAACCAAGAAGCCTCATAGATCATAAGTCGCCTTCCATGTCGTCATCATCAGCTCGATGAAAAAGGAAAATAATAGCCAACAGAATCGCGCTGAGTATAAGGCTTGTCCCGTATATCACGGCGAGGTTAATCCCCCACGCGATCCGAAGCTCCATTGTCTGGGGCCAATAGGCATTCAAGATTACAAAGCCCAAATAAGCACTAAGATATATGGCAAATAATCCAAGGCGGACATGCATGTTGTGAGTTATTAACTCGAATTACCTTAATGGTAAAATCACATTGGCACCCCCTTGGCTGACGGACACCGTCGAAGGAGCTTTACCATCCCAGCGCTTTACGATTTCCAAGTCAATTATACGTGGACTGTTGGCCAGTGCTTCTCCACGTATTTTCACCGCTTCTGCTTCAGCTCTGGCATTAACGATGGTAATTTCAGCTTCTTTCTTGGCTTTTTGTAGTTCGTATTCTTTTGCCAAAGCCTGTTGTTCCATTACTTGCTTGAGCTCAATGGCGCGTTGAAGTTCATCTGTCAGGGCGATATTCGTCAACGGAATGTCCACCACCTCAATCAGGCCTGAGAGGGATTCACGGACGAGTAAGAGAGCGTCTTGTTTTACTTTATCTCGGTTTTTAACTAAATCTTCAGCTTTGTATAGGGCGGTGATCTGTTTAATCGAATTTTGCACGCGCGGATCGATCAAGCTTTTGAAAATATCCCCCGCATAATTTTGATACAATCTGACGACATTTTCAGGTGGCACTCTGAATAACACAGAGTAAGAAATTTTAACTGTCTGGAGATCGGAACTGAAACAATCTGCTACGCCATTTACAGTTTCTTGTCGCACAGAGAATAAAATAATATCCTCGATAAAAGGTTTTTTAAAGGTCAACCCTTCTGCACGCGGCACAGGATCTACTTTGCCCAAAGTGACTGATATTCCACGCGTCCCTGGGGGCACGACTTTCCAGCATGAAAAGGCAAGCACTACGCCAACGATTAGGATAGGAGTAATTAGTGAAATGTATCTTGGGTGCATAAAAATGCCCTAGTCATCTTTCTTGTAAAAAACAAGTAAGAACCAAAGACTCGCCAAATTCTCAGCTCGCTGATAAGAAGCCGGGCCTGATGAAAGTTTCTGAGTTCATCGCAAACGTAATAGCCCAGTTGGGAGTGCGTCATGTTTTCACAGTGTCAGGGGGCGGGATGCTTCATATTTTAGAGGCTATACGTCAACACCCTGACCTTGAATACGTTTGCAATTATCATGAGCAAGCCTCTGCGATGTCTGCCGAAGCTTATGCTCGCGTAAGAGAATCGATCGGCGTCTGTCTGGTGACATTTGGTCCAGGCGCCACAAACGCGATCACAGGTGTGATGGGTGCATGGCAGGATTCTATTCCGCTTCTTGTTATTTCAGGCCAGGTTAAATCAACGGATACCATTTCCGGCGCTCCTCTGCGACAGCGAGGGATTCAAGAGGTGGATATCATCCCTATCGTAAAATCCTTTACAAAATATGCTGTTCAAATACGTCATGAAAACGAAATCGAAAGTCACCTTTATCAAGCATTAATCCTCGCTCTGAGTGGGCGTCCTGGACCTGTGTGGATTGATGTTCCCATGGATATTCAAGCACGCCAGATGCCTTCTGTCTCCATGGATTTCCACATAGAGAGTTTGTCGCAAGAGCTACACTCAGATCATCTCGACCCCTCGATAGAAGCCCAATTTAAAGCAATCCAAGCTCCTTTCAGCTCAGCTAATCGCCCGCTTCTATATGTTGGTAATGGAGTTCGTCTCGCGCATTCTGTTTCAGCGATACATGAACTCGTCGAATCATGGCAAATTCCCATAGTTAGTTCGTGGAATGCAGCAGACATCATCCCCAACGACCACCCTCTCTATGTCGGGCGACCAGGTATCTATGGGCAACGTGCTGCTAATTTTGCTCTGCAAAATGCTGATTTTCTTTTAACAATCGGCACGCGCCTCTCCATTCCCCAGATTGGATATGAAATTAAAGAATTTGCGAGGGCTGCCTATAAAGTGATGATCGATATCGATGCGGGTGAACTCTCCAAATTCAAGGAACACTTCCAACTTCTTATCCAATGCGATGCAGCTCTGGCGATTCGAGAGCTAAAAAAAATCATTCCCCCTCCACCCGCTCAGATTGAGGATTGGAGGCAGCGTTGCAAAAATTGGGTTCAAAAATATTCGCCAAATTTGCCGGAGTATGCTCTAGCCCAAGATGGTCTGAACTCTTACACGTTCTGCGATTGGCTTTCTCAGCACATGCCTGAGGATGCAATCGTCGTAACAGACATGGGCACAAGTTTTACAGGCACCTATCAAGCCATCACAATTCGGAAGCGACAACGCATCATTACGTCAAGCGGACTTGCTTCGATGGGATATGGCATAGGATCAGCAGTTGGCGCTTCATTTGCGGATCGGCAACGAATTGTGATTTGTCTCACCGGCGATGGCGGCATTCAAATGAATCTTCAAGAGCTAATGGCGATAGCTCATTATCGTTTACCCGTGAAAGTGGTCATCTTAAATAATAAGGGTTATCTCACCATTCGTCACACTCAGAATGCGCTTTTCCAAGGCCAATTTGCGGCCTCCAGTCCAGATACAGGAGTCACTTGTCCAGATTTTCAAAAAATCGCTGACGCCTACGGGTTGCCCTACCTATGCTTTTCCTCTTCAGCGCAACTACCTCATGAAGCCCCCGATTGGCTTTATTCAAAGGGCCCACTGGTGTGTGAAGTAAAAATGCCCTACATGCAGCCTCTTGTGCCTAAAGTCTCCTTCAAACAACTACCCGACGGCCGACTGGTTTCACCTCCACTTGAAGATCTCTTCCCTTTTCTGCCGAGAGAAGAGTTCAGGGCAAATATGCTAATCCCAATCCTAGAAAAAGAGTAATTTTATCCCATGGTGCGGCTTCCTCATTCTCAAATTCAAGCATGGATCGAGCGTGCCCTAGTAGCGGCACAGGTTTTGCCAGACCACGCTAAAATCATTGCCCAAGCGCTCGTTCAGACAAGCCTCTGGGGAATCGATTCACATGGAATTGCTCGATTACCTCACTACCTTAATCGCTTGACACGACGCTCTATTAATCCACGGCCTGTGTTTCAATTTGAACGCACGGGACCTGCCACTGGGCGATTCAATGGGGACCATGGGCATGGGATCGTTATCTGTTTTGAAGCTTCCCGACACGCTGTTAATCTGGCTCGCGAAGTAGGCGCCGGAGTCGTCGGGATTTTCCATTCTTCCCATTGCGGCGCCATCGGCTTGTATTCCAGAGACATTGCTAAAAAGGGTCTCATCGGTATTGTCTTCACACATTCCGACTCTTTTGTCGTTCCTCATGGTGGAAAAAAAGCTTTTTTCGGAACAAATCCGATTTCGATTGCGCTGCCTCGTCCTGAACCTCTTGAGCCTGTCTGCCTCGATCTTGCTACAAGCATTGTTCCATGGAACCGCATCATGAATGCTCGTAGAGAGAATACTCCAGTGCCCCTAGGTCTGGGAGTAGACGAAAACGGTGAAGAGACCACTGACCCTCATCGAATTGTCGCCCTAAAACCGGTCGGAGAGCATAAAGGCTATGCTCTGGCGTTTGTTATTGATGCACTCTGCGGTCCTCTGAACGGCATGCCCTTTGGTCCACATATA
Organism: Candidatus Methylacidiphilales bacterium; assembly: GCA_025056655.1. Lineage (NCBI taxonomy): Bacteria > Pseudomonadati > Verrucomicrobiota > Methylacidiphilae > Methylacidiphilales > Methylacidiphilales bacterium. Next base: position 37,714 of record JANWVL010000076.1, on the reverse strand, counting down.
CCTAAAATGTATGGCGATCTAGATCAATACAGATACCTTGGATCGCTTATCATAGCGATCGATCCCAATCGATTCATCGGCCTTGCCCATTTTGCTTCAACTGTAGATAGAATGTGCCAGGAAATAAAAAGCGAAAACCCATCGATTCTATTTCCGGGTGAACCCGAAATTCGAAATGCTCAACAACGTTCTACTGAAGGAATACCAGTTGAGGACGCTCTGATCAGTGAGCTCGACGCTTGGGCTACACGTCTAGCTCTTCCTACTTTTTCAACCTTATGTCATACCCCCGTTCTATAAAGGGCATTCTCTTAGACTATGATGGGGTGCTAGCTGATACGATGCCTGATAATCACAAGGCTTGGGCTCAAGCTTTCGCAGAGCACGGGGTGCAAATTTCACAAAATGAATACTACCTTCTAGAAGGTAGCGGTCGTCTCGTCGTATCCCAAACTTTATGCCGCTTGCATGGGATTCCGCTTGAAAACGCTGAGTCGATTGCCAGGCGCAAGGATGAAATTATGGTTCATCATTCGGCAAGTAAGCTTTTTCCTTCCATACTTCCAGCGCTACAAGACTGGAGCAATCGGTCAGTCGCACTCGGTCTTGTCACAGGTGCCTCTCTCTCGCGTGTTTTGGCTAAAATCCCGAAAGAGGTTCGCGATTATTTTCACGTGATAGTGACCTCAAACGATGTCACACACACCAAACCCGATCCCGAGCCTTATGCTAAAGCGATCCAGAGACTAGGTTTTCCTCCAGAGCAGTGCCTTGTGATCGAAAATGCTCCTCTCGGGATTCGCTCTGCAAAAGCAGCTGGGGCATACTGTTTCGCGATAATGACGACGTTGCCCAAAAGTTATCTCCTAGACGCCGACCTAATATTTCCCGATCATGAAGGCTGTTTTCAATTTATTGCAAGGCTTCTACACTCCCAGCATTCACCAGGATCCTAAACTATGAAGAAGTTCATAAGCATAGTCACACCTTGTTATAATGAGCAAGGAAATGTGCGGGAAATTGCTCAAGAAGTGCGAGCAATCATGGAGGCGTTGCCGCAATACGAGTATGAACACATTTTTATTGATAATGATTCGCGGGATAAGACGCCACAGCTTTTGCGCCAAATGGCTGCTGAAGATCGACGCATAAAAGTTATTTTTAATTCTCGAAATTTTGGCCACATCCGTTCTCCTTTCTACGGCATCCTTCAAGCTCAAGGAGAAGCAGTGATCTTCATTGTTTGTGATTTTCAGGATCCACCAAGACTGATCCCTGATTTTCTGAAAAAATGGGAGGAAGGTTATCGGATTGTGATAGGGGTGAAGACCACTAGCAATGCCGCGCCGATCATGCATGCTGTTCGAACCTTTTACTATCGCCTGCTCAACCGTCTCTCTGAAATTGAACTGGTAAACAATTTCACGGGTTTTGGGCTTTATGATAAAAGTGTCATTGAAATACTACGCCGCATTCACGACCCTTACCCTTATTTCCGAGGACTAATCTCTGAAATCGGTTTCTTCCCGCATGCCTTAATCGAATACGACCAGCCGGCTCGTCGTCGTGGATTTTCAAAAAACAACTTCTATACTCTTTATGACTTGGCGTTACTAGGTATCACAAATCACTCCAAAATCCCCCTTCGCCTCGCTACGTTGATAGGATTTGTCTCCTCGATTCTCTTTTTTTTCATCGCCTTAGCTTACCTGATCGCTAAACTTCTCTTTTGGCAAACTTTCCAGCTCGGTATAGCACCGCTTATAATCGGTATCTTCTTTACAGCCTCGGTTCAACTCTTCTTTATCGGGATACTCGGAGAATACATAGGCTCAATTCACACCAAGGTCATGAATCGGCCGTTAGTTATCGAAAAAGAAAGATTAAATTTCTAAGCTAGACATGCCTTCTCTCACAGCTGATCTAGATTCCGCTTACGCCTATTGCACTGAGCTAGCATTGAAGCACTACGAAAATTTTCCTGTTGGTCGTCTAGTTCCCAAATCAATTAGAAAACACGTCCATGCCATTTATGCCTTTGCCCGTCATGCAGACGACATGGCTGATGAAGGCTATCCTAATTCTTTCTCGACAAACTTCAATCAACCTACCACTCCATCGGCTCGTCTCGAAGCCCTTGACAATTGGGAACGCGAGCTGATGAATATGGACCACTCATCCCATCCCGTCTTTATTGCCTTACGCCATACTATCAAAGAATTCGATTTGCCCATCACACTTTTCACCGATTTGCTTTCAGCTTTTAAGCAGGACGTTGTCAAAAACCGATATGCAAATTTTGATGAAGTTTTAGACTACTCGGCACGCAGCGCAAATCCTATAGGCCGTCTAGTTCTCTATCTTCACCGTCAAGCCACACCTCAAAATCTCGAAGCCTCCGATAAGATCTGCACCGCTCTTCAAATCACCAATTTCTGGCAAGATGTTTCGGTAGATATCCTCAAAGATCGCTTATATTTACCGCTTGATGAATTGGCTCGATTCGGCATCTCCGAGCGGCAAATCCTGACTCAAACTGCTCCACTTCCAGCCTACAAAGCACTCATCCAATTTCAAGTCACTCGCACTGAGCAATGGTTCCAAGAAGGATTTTGCTTGATTTCTAGGCTTCCCTGGCCGCTCAACTTCGAAATTGCTCTCACGTGGCACGGAGGCAGACGAATCCTGGATAAAATCATCGCCTGCGACTACAATACACTATTTCACCGTCCTAGACTCAAAGCCTTTGACATCCCGCTGCTTCTTTTCCGTGCCCTCAAATCTCTCTGCAAGAAACCATGCAGTTTCAACAATTAACTAGCACCCAGATCACTCGTCGCAGCGGATCGAATCTAGCTCTTTCTTTTGTCTCCCTTACCAAGGCCAAAAGACAAGCGATGAGTGTTTTCTATGCTTTCTGCCGTGTTATTGATGATGCTGCGGACGACGAAACACTCCCCCTTTGGGAAAAACGCAAGCAGTTGGAATATTGGCGAAACGAAATCGCCGCCATCCCCTCTCAGTCTTGTAAATCTCCTCTCGGACGCGAGCTTGCTCTCATCACACATCAATATCGTATCTCCACCCATCTGTATCAAGAAATCCTTCTAGGCGTAGAGACCGATCTCACTCAAATGCGATATGCCACTTTCAATGACCTCTCTCAATACTGCTATCGCGTAGCCTCAGCTGTCGGCTTAGTCAGTATCGAAATATTTGGTTACAAATCGCCCTTGATTAAAGAATACGCAGTCGCCTTAGGCATGGCTTTTCAGCTGACCAATATCCTCCGTGATGTCAAAATAGATGCCGCACGAGGCCGAATTTATCTGCCTCAGGAAGAACTCGCTGAATGGCAAATCTCCGAGAGCGATATCCTTACCTCAGTCTGGAATTCACGAGTTCGTGAATACTTCCGCCATTTCGCCCTTCGCGCTGAACACTACTACAACAGAGCCCGACGTTACTTATCTCATGAAGAATACGACAACATGCTTGCGGCAGAACTCATGCGCGAGATCTACTGGGCTATACTCCAAAAAATCATCCGAAACGATTACAACGTTTTCGCCCGTCCTATTGGCTTATCCAAAATTGAAAAGCTTTATCTCATCTTTAAGAACCTATTTTCCCCTTTCCAAAAAAAACCACGCTTCAATCCCCCTAAAAAAGTTTTAATCATCGGCGCTGGATGGGCAGGGCAAGCTGCTGCACTGACGCTGGCGCGGCAAGGCCACACAGTGACGCTCCTCGAAGCGCGGAAATTCATGGGAGGCCGCGCCCATAGCTTCAAAGAGTTGACCATTAATGAAACCATTGACAATGGTCAGCATATTCTCATGGGCTGTTACCGTCATACGCTAAAGTTTTTAGATGAGCTTAACGTCCGCAAACATCTCTACGAACAAGAGGCTCTTGAGCTTCATTTCTTCACCCATGAAGGCTATGCGCACTTTTCAGCCAAGCCGGGATATACACCATTCCCTTTGCTTGCTGCACTATTTAAATTTCCTCTTCTTAATTGGTATGATCGCCTCTGCATCCTCAGGCTTTGTATCAAGCTTTCCTTGCGTCTTTTGCCCGACATCCAGCTCAATGCTCGCGAATGGCTACAGAACGAGAATCAGACTGCCCAAGCGATTAAAATCCTCTGGGAGCCTTTATGCCTAGCGGCGATAAACCTCCCGCTCGAGACTGCCGCAGCCTCCCTCTTTGCTGAAGTAATTCACCGCACGCTTTGTTCTTCATCCCTAGATGCACGCATTATTCTGAGTCGAGTGGGCCTCACAGAGCTCATTGAAAATCCAGTAAAAAACTTTCTTCGTTATTGTAACGGAGAGGTTATCCAAGGGCAACCAGCACAATCCTTTGAATTTGAGGATCGACGCATACGGTCGGTTCGTTATGGCACGGATAAAGAATGGAAAGGCGATGCCATTATCAGCGCGATCCCCTGGCATAGCTTAAAAAAACTCATCCCACAGGAATCAGACCTCTTCCAAATTTGCTCGATCTTTTCTGGGTCGAGTATCCTCACATGGCAACTCTGGTTTGATGCAGAAATCTTCCCTCAGCCCTTTGTTGGCCTTATAGATTCTCCCATCCATTGGATCTTCAACAAAAACGCTTTCAGCTTACACCCATCAAAAAACGGGTTTCCTTACATCTTCGTCATTAGCGGGGTAGAATCCATTGAAGGCTGGACGAGCGAACGCCTGGAGAAACTTGCACTCGACGAATGTCACCGTTTTTTCCCCGCCTCTCGACACATAAAAATTCTTCATCGCTATTTCTACAAATCTCAAGACGCTACATTTGTCGCTTCACCTTCGGTCGAGCCTTATCGCCCAGGCGTTCGCACTGAATGGCAAAACTTAGTCCTTGCAGGTGATTGGACAGATACTGGCTTACCTGCTACGATTGAAGGAGCAGTCCAAAGCGGTTACCGCGCAGCAGCCTTTGTAGACGATGTTTTGTGATTCTTTTCAACTACAATGCGCGTTATATCTCCTTTCCGAATTCTGAAGCAAAGCGTCTCCCAGCTCATTTTATGTATTCACTTCTTTTACCTTCTCACAGCCGCGCTCTCCTTATCGATTGTTCCCCAATGGCCTAGCCTCATACAGCGTCGCGGTGCGGATTTCCTCTGGCCACTTTACTGGGCGCATGCTTTCCCCGAAGAAAAAGTCATTACATCAATTTTAATTCTTTATCTTTTTGGAACGTTATCCGCTGCGTGGCTGCCGCAGTCTAGACTCGCCCGCATGCTCGCCTTCCTTGGCCTATTCTTCTATCACGCATGGAATAACTCTTTTGGAAAAGTCGGCCACAGCACACATCTATATGTGCTGATCTCCTTGCTCTGGATTTTTCTTCCCTCAGCACTTTGGCACGAAAGCCAAAGGAACAAAAAGACTACCCTTCTTGCACTCGACTTATTCGAAACTGCACGCTTTTTGATCCTTCTTACTTATACCCTTGCTGGCGTCAGCAAATGCATCGCAGGCATCTACCAATTTCTAAATAACCAGCCTTCTATCTTTTCCCTCGATGCTATGAGTCGTCATATCGCTGCACGACTGCTTGATTCAGGAAACACTAGCTTCCTAGGACCTTGGCTCATTCAACATCCCCTTGTCGGTTTCATTATGCTATGGGGAGCGATCTATCTTCAGGCCTTCGCATGTCTTGCTTATTTTCGTCCTGTGATTGCCGCACCGTGGGCAATCGGCTTAGCTTTATTTCACATCGGTTCTTACTTCACGTTGACGATTCACTTTCCCCACAACATCATTCTCCTCACCCTCTTTTTCATCCTCTACAAACCCGTTGGCATTCCTCCTATCACAATCAAAACCTTCCTTTTGCAACTGCCCCTGTGGGGAGACCTCCTTCGATTTCTCAAAATCCTAAAATAAGCCTCCTCCTATGGCGTTTCCACGCGTTCTCATCCTAACTTCCAGCACAGGAGGCGGTCACAATGCCAGAGCCTATGCCTTACAATCATGGATAAAACAAATTCACCCAGATGCCGAAATCATGATTTACAAGGTGTTAGAGCAAACCCACCCGCTCTATGCCTTCGGAGTGAGCCTCTACAACACCATCCAACGTCGTGCACCCATTCTCCATCAAATTTATTTTCATTTTTTAGAAATCGCTGCCTTACACCGCTCTCCTGCGGCACTAATCGGCAAAAAACGTTTCCTATCAGTCTTAACAGACTTCCAGCCAGATATTATCGTCAGCGTCCATGCCCATACTAACCACGCCTACTTCGCTCTCTCACGCAAAGCCTTGCGAGTGCCGCCTCTGTGCGTGACATATTGTGGCGAATTCACCGGTGGCTACGGCTTCAGCCGTCATTGGGTCAATCCTGATGCAGATGCCTTCATAGGCGCGACATCTGAAACCTGCTCAGCCGCTCTTCACCACGGCATGAATCCACAAAAAATTTTTCACGGTGGTTTTCTCTTAGATCCTCGTCTTTCCCGTCCTCCATCGAAAGATCGCGATACCATGCTCCGCTCAGTTCAACTCGATCCCGATAAATGCACGATCATCGTGCCAGCTTCAGGGTCTGGAGCTCAGCAACATCTAAAAATCTTAAAAGCCCTTTTGCGTGTCTCTTCTCCCCTACAAGTCGTTTTCTTTTGCGGACAAGATACAGCCTTGATACGGAAAATCTCACAAAGTTCGACGAATGAGTTGAGGTTGCGGGCTTTTCCCTATACGACGGAGTTACCCGACTGGCTTCGAGCAGCTGATGTGATCATCACTCGTCCCGGCAGTGCCACCACAAGTGAATCGATTCTTGCTGGCTGCCCGATTGTTCACCATGCCTTTGGAGGCTTGATGCCTCAAGAATCGGTGACGTTGCGGTATTGCTTGGCGCATAAACTTTCTTTCTACGTTAAAAACATCTCTGAGCTTTCAGAATGTATCGCTCGCCTTTCTTGTGATCAGGCACTTCTGGAAGCGACGCGAAAATCTCATGAAGAGCATTCTTTTTGGAATGTCCCAGCTCTTATTCAATACCTCTTGGAATTATGGCAGAGACGTCGTGTGAGATCATGAAAGTCAAGTCCTACGAAGAGTGGAGCTGTGAACGCGAAAACGCGCGCCGTCGTGCTCGCCAGTTTCTCGATCCTCATCTTGAGCGGCGTAAGCGAGGATCCAAACACCCCATATATGATTTCCTTTTCGAGTATTATTCATTCCGTCCTTCTCACCTTTTGCGCTGGTCGCCCGGACTTGATGTTTTTTTGGAAAAAGCCACCAGTGCAGATCTAGCGCCCCGATGGGCTTGCATAGATGAATCAGGAGCCTATCTCGACCGTAAGAAAATGCCCCGCCATCGTTTTGAGAGTTGGCAGTGGATTTTGCAATTGCTCATGGAAACAGAAAAGCGCTCACCTCAATACGCCTGTTTTGGTCTTCACGAATGGGCAATGGTCTATCGAGGGGAACGGCGACACAACACCACTCCTTTGCGAATCACAGAGGAGTGCTTGGAAAACGTGCTTCTCTCTCAAGGGGTGCGTTGCACTCATTTTGATGCTTATCGTTTTTTTACTAAAGCCGCTTTGCCTCTCAACGCGTATCCTCTCAAAGCTGACACTCGCATAATCTGGGAGCAACCTGGCTGCATCCACGTCACGATGGATTTATACAAGTGGGCTTACAAGCTCTGGCCATGGATTGATACCGAATTGATTCTTGATGCGCTGTTCTTGGCTATCGAAGCACGAGAAATCGACATGCGCGCCAGCCCTTATGATCTGAGCGCATGGGGCTATTCAGCGATAGAGATTGAAACGGCCGATGGCCGCGCTTTGTATCAACGTTTGCAGCAGGAATTAACTCAGAAAAGCCGTGATATTCGGAAACGTTTGATTTGTGCTTATCAAAGGGCACTGGTTTACAATGCCGCGTAGAGCGCATCTTCTTCTTGCTCTTTGGGAGTGCTAGCTCGCATGGCTTTGAAAAAGTTTTGACCCATATCCCATATGGGCCCGGGGAATTTGCGTAAATCACTTAGGACTGAGTCTAAAGCTCCAATGAAGTAATGGATATCGGCTTCGGTGCAGACGAGCGGAGGAAGAATCTTAACGCAGTCCAACTTATTTGCAGCCACTTGAGTTAGGATGCGGTGTTTTTGCAGTAAGGGAGTGACGATGAGCTGAGGGAAGAGGCTTGGGTCCAAAGCATGGATAGCTTTCCAGCCCATCTTCAGTCCGAGCGAATTGGGTTCGGCAAATTCGATTGCTGCCATCAAGCCTTTTACGCGCACTTGGGAGATAATCTCGTGTCGGGTTGTTAATTTCTTGAGTTCTGCCTCGAGAAGTTGGCCTAACTGTGCTGCTCGATCATGGAGCTGTTCTTTTTCGATGATATGGAGAGCTGCAAGGCCGCAGACGCAGGCAAGGTTGTTGCGTCCGAAGCTTGTGGAGTGAACGATGCAGCGATCAAGTCTGGAATAGACTTTTTGGTAGATGGATCGTCGTGTGATGATCGCAGCCGCAGGGACGTAGCCAGCGGATAGAGTCTTGGCTAGGGTGATGATGTCAGGTTCGAGTTTCCAATGCTCAAAGGCAAACCACTTTCCTGTGCGTCCTAGTCCGGTCTGCACTTCATCGCAGATGAGCAGCGCTCCGTATTTTCGGCAGAGTGCTTGAGCTGCGGGATAATATTCGTCGGGTGCATAGTAAACGCCTTTGCCCTGGATTAGCTCAAGAATAAAGGCTGCGACGTCACCTTTTTTTAGTTCGCGCTCGAGCGCTTCAAGGTCACCTAGGGGGACATGGGTGATGTCGGGGAGAAAGGGGCCGAAGCCTTCGTGGAAGAAAGGATTGGCTGTGACTGAGAGTGAGCCGTAGGTGAGTCCGTGGTAGGAGTTTTTAAGGGAGACGATGCGAGGGCGTCCGGTAGCGCAGCGGGCGAATTTCAATGCGCCTTCGACGGATTCCGTTCCGCTGTTGCAAAGGAAAACGGCGTTGAGGTGGGGGGCACCTTGTTGGGCTAGGCGTTTGACTAAGGCTTCAGCTAGTAGGCCGCTTAGGAGTGCTGAGTCCATCTGGACCATGTTTGGTAAATCGAGATCGAGTATGTCGCGGATGGCTTGTTTGGCGATGGGGTGGTTGCGGCCGATATTGTAAACGCCGAAACCGGAAAGGAAGTCGAGGTAACGGTTGCCTTCTTGGTCGTAGAGGTATTGTCCTTCTGCGCGTGCATAGACTTTGTCAAAACCGATCATGCGTTGGACTTGAACGAGGGTGCGGTTGAGGTAGCGCTCATGTAGGGTGTAGTTTTCACCGAGTCGTTGTTTGACGATGTCTTTGATGGGGAGGAATTGCATATGGGTTGTTAGGCTAGTTTTTTTTCTGAGAAGTGCAATGTAGGGAATTGACGAAGGATTAGCTACGCTTGGCGCATTCAGTTTCGAATTCGTCGATGTTTGTGCGTCGGCCGGTGATTACTAGGGTGTCGCCATCAAGTAGGACGAGATCGGGGGTGGGCTCGTAAGTTTCGGGCTCTTTAGTAATGGAGGTGGTGTTGGGGCGCTTGATGAGGACGACCGTGATTTTGTAGCGTGCGGGTAGGCGTAGGTCGGAGAGTTTTTGATTGTGGAGCTTGTGGCCGATTTGAATTTGAGCGAGTTGGTATTCTCCGCTGATGGGGATGCGATCGGCGAGGGAGCCTGCACGTAGGGTTTCGGCGAGGCGGTATGCGATGTCGCGAGTCGGCAGGACGACGAGATGTGCGCCAAGTTTTTCGAGGACGTAGGCGTGTTTGGGGTCAAGGGCGCGGGCGATGAGTTTTTTGACTTTGAGCTCTTGCAGGGCCAGTGTGGCGAGGATGTTGCTTTGCATGTTGTCGCCGATTGCGACGACTACGGCGTCGGCGTCCTGGACGTCGGCGGCGCGGAGGTCGTCGGGGTCTTCTGCGTTTAATTCGATTGCGTGGAATCCGTCTTCAGCTAGGTCTTCGACGCGTTTGGGGTTGATATCTGCGATGAGCACTTCGCAGCCGAGTTGTGAGAGTCGCGTGGCGAGGCTTGAACCGAATCGGCCGCCTCCGATGATGAAGATGCGTTGCGCCATAGGGTGTGTTGGGGGGATTGTAGTGGATTGGGTTATTTTTGGATAGCCTTTATGTGGGGGGGCAGAAGTGGGGCTTGGCTCGTGTTTGAGTTTTTGTTTAATTTGCGCGGATGAGCACAGGTGGGCGGTCGGTAAGGAAACGCTCGGCTCCACAGGAGATACGGTGGAGGGTCGAGGTGCCTTTGTTTAAGGTGCAAGAGGTGGTGTTGTGGGTTGTGTTGATGGGGTTGATGGGGATGATGCCGTTGGGATTGATTGCGGCGTTGGAGTTAGGGTCGGGTGTAAGGGGGGTGATGCGGGCGATGAATGCGGTGGGGCCATTTATTGGGGGGATGATTGGGTTGTGTGTTTTTCTTTTTTTGTTGTTGGTGTATGGGGTGCTGAGGAATCGGCGAGTGGCGGAGTATACGTTGAATAGTGAAGGGATTAGGATTGTTTACTCGATAGCGCGGGGGAGGGGTCAGGAGGAGTTGTTTGAACAGTTTCTTAATTTTTTAGGTCTTTGTCCGGGGGAGCAGTTTATCCCGTGGAAGCAGATTATGAGGTGGGAAAGCGATGTGGTGCGGTGGAGGATTTACTTGCAGGTGAAGGGTAGGGGGCGTGTGGTGGTGGCTGGGACGCAGGCGATCTATAAGGAGGTGATGGCTGCGATTGATTATTGGTTGCAGGTGGTAGAGTAAGAGTAGAGATGAGGTGGAGATGTGAGTGTGTATATGGATCGAGAGAGTGAATGGGTTAGGCCTCGAGATGCTTGTGGGGTGTTTGGGGTGTTTGGTCATCCGAGTGCTGCGGAGTTGACTTATTATGGGTTGTATGCGTTGCAGCATCGTGGGCAGGAGAGTGCGGGGATAGTTTCTACGGTTGGGAACAGTGGGGTTTTTAGGGTGCATCGTGGGATGGGGTTGGTGTCTCAGGTGTTCAATGAGGAGGCGTTGAAGAAATTGGCGGGGGACCGTGCGATTGGTCATGTGCGTTATTCGACGATGGGTTCTTCGGAGATGAAGAATGCTCAGCCGATTGTGATTGAATCTGCGAGGGGGACGATTGCTTTGGGACATAATGGGAATTTGGTGAATGCGCAGGAGTTGAGGGAGGAGTTGGAGGGGAAGGGGTCTATCTTTCAGACGACGACGGATAGTGAGATTATTTTGCATTTGATTTCGCAACCGGAGAGTGTGGTCGGGAGGGAGGGGGCTTTGTTGTATGGATTGAGGCGGATTCAGGGGGCGTTTTCTTTGGTGATGATGACGCGGGATCAAATTATTGGTGTGCGGGATCCGCAAGGATTTAGGCCGTTGTGTCTTGGGCGGTTGGATCAAGCTTGGATCTTGAGTAGTGAGAGTTGTGCTTTGGATTTGATCGGGGCAAGTCTGGAGGGGGAGATTGAGCCGGGGGAGATAGTGGTGATTGATGAGAGGGGGGTGCGACGGCATCGGGGGATTTTGGGGAAGAGGGAGCGGTTTTGTATTTTTGAATATATTTATTTTTCACGTCCTGATTCTGTGTTGTGTGGGAAAAATGTGAGTGAGGCTCGGGTGCAGATGGGGCGGTATTTGGCACGCGCTTATCCTGTGGAGGCAGATGTGGTGGTGCCTATTCCGGATTCTGGGAATTACGCGGCACTTGGATATAGTGAGGAGAGTGGGATACCGTTTTCGATGGCTTTTGTGAGGAATCATTACATTGGACGGACTTTTCTTCAGCCTTCGAAGTTGATTCGTGATTTTTCTGTGCGCGTGAAGTTGAACTTAATCGAGGAGGCGGTGGCGGGTAAACGGGTGGTGGTGATTGATGATTCGATCGTCAGGGGGACGACTGCGAAGGCGCGTATTGTGAATTTGCGTAAGGCTGGAGCAAAGGAGGTGCATGTGCGGGTGAGTTGTCCTCCGCATCGTTTTGCTTGTCATTACGGGATTGATTTTCCTGATCCTAGGGATTTGATAGCGAATCAAATGACACTTGAAGCGATTGCGAATTATCTTGGCGCTGACTCTTTGGGATATCTGAATGAGGAGGATATGATTTCTGCCACGGGGCTCGATAAGGGGCGATTGTGCCGGGCGTGTTTTGATGGTGACTATCCTGTCCCGGTTGGCCGAGATGTGATGAAAGAGGTTTTAGAGGGGCGGGGTATGATGAAGGGGGGGCGACTTTCGGGGGATTTGTAAGGGAGGTTCGACTGAGTCTGGGGAATGGGGTGAATTGTAGTTAAAACGGAGCTGGGGCGACTGTATTTTTGGGTGGAGGCGGGCGAGTGATGATTTGGGCTTTGATTCGGTTTAGGATTTGGTGGGCATCTATGGGTTTACCTTGATGTAGGATGGAGAGTTCGCGTTGTATCATGGCTTGGACGTCGGGGGTGAGAGGATGTATGGGAGCGGTCTCCGAGCGTTGGGCTTGTAGGTAAAAGACGCGGAGTTCGGGGGTTTGGAGTTGATCTTCAACTTTGTAAGCGGGGATGCGATCTTCGCGAGTGCCGTAGCGTGAGAGGCGTTGTGCTAGGAGTTGAGCGAGTCTTGGATTGTTGGTGTGAGCGGATACAGCCCAGGAATAGATCTCTAGATATCCGCCAGGTCTTAGCATTACTGGTAGGGGAGAGACGCCCCATCTGAGGTGTTTAATTTTTTTTAGGGCTGGCAAGACCTCTGAGCCTGCGATGAGCATTGAGGCGCGTCCTTGTTCGAATTGGGTAGGGACAAGTCTTGGGGAGCGGATAAAGCCAGTTTGGTGTGTATAGCGTAGGTCGATGAGAAAGCGGAGGGATAGAAGTTGAGAGGAGATTACTTGCGGATCGCCAAAGATCCATCGGCCGTCTTTGAATATGGCACCTGCAAATTGATTGACCAAGCATTGGAAGAAGCCGTAGGTAAGCGGGTATTCTATACCCCAGATCTGGGTGCGGTTATGCTCATCTTTTCGTTCGAGTGCACGTGAAACTGCGATGAGAACATCCCAGGACCATTTTTCGTCGGGGTAGGCGGTGCGAATTCGGTCAAAGTGGTCTTTGTTGTAGTATAACATGAGGGTGTTGAAGTCGGATGGGTAGGCGATGATTTCGGATCCTCTTCTGAAAGGTAGTAGAGCGGGAGCAAACCATAGGGTGGATTCTGACGCTAAAAAGGGGAATGAGCGGATTCTCCCATTTCGGTATAGGCGTTCGATCTCGTTGCTGTTGGTAAGAAAAACATCGGGCGAGGTCTCGGGTGAAAGTGTAGTGTCGCGGTTTTGCAAGTATTCTGTCTCTCTGGACCAGTAGGTGAAGGAGACGGGTTGACGGGTGGAACGTTGGAAGGCGTTGATCTCACTTTGCCACAGTCGAATTTGGTGCTCGTTGCCATAGGCCCATACGCGGAGGGGTGTGATGCGTGGAAGGGGTAATTCGGGTCTAGGTGGAGGTGGGGGAGGGCGTCGTAGGAGAAACCACCACATGACGATGCTTACATCAATTAACAAAATGATGAAAAGGAAGGTGAAGATGATCGGATGCTTACTCACTGTTCAATCGCCTGGGTGATTGGTTGGAATAGGTTGAGGCAAATTTTAGAATGCTGTGTGTTAAAGGCAATTATCGCTTGATTGCCCAAGATAAAAAAATAAGGTGCTTTTATGCCTGAGTTGCTGGCTCATCTATGGGGTGATTATGTTTTGCAAACAGAGCGTATGGCTCTCAGGAAGACTGTCTCATGGAAGTGGGCGGTTTATCATGCTACAGCTTACACCTTGCCCTTTTTATTTCTGACTCAGAATGTTTATAGTCTTGCGGTGATATGGGGGACTCATGTGGTGATAGATCGCTTGGCGGTCGCGCGCAAATTGGTTGTGTGGCGGAATGCTTGGGATATTCGCTCGACTGGTGAAGTGCTGAATGCTACTACGGGTTTTTCTGAGAAGATACCGGTTTGGTTATCTTTTTGGTTAATTGTGATTGTTGATAATACTCTGCATTTGACGATCAATCATTGGGCAATTCGTATGTTGCCTTTGCTACTTGGGCGTTTTAGTGCATGAACCGAATTGAAGCCTGTTTTCATAGGCTTAGAGCTCTAGAGCAGCCTGCTTTTGTTGCTTACATCACTGCTGGGGACCCGTCGTGCTGCCATACATTGGATCTGGTGCTAGGATTGGTGCGAGCGGGGGCAGATATTATTGAATTGGGGATTCCGTTTTCAGATCCTTTGGCTGATGGGCAAGTGAATCAGCTTGCTGCACAGCGTGCTTTGGAGGCTGGCACTACGACGGAGGATGTTTTTCGAATCGTTGAGTCGGTGCGAAAAGAGAGTGAGGTGCCGTTGGTTTTATTTACTTATTACAATCCGATGTATCGCTATGGCGATCGGGCCTTTATTGCTCGTGCGATCGAAGCTGGGGCAGATGGTGTGTTGCTTTTGGATCTGCCTCCTGAGGAATGCCAGGAATTAGATTTTGGCACGTTGAAACGGATTCAGTTGATTGCTCCCACGACGCCTTATGAGCGGATCCGGAGGTTGGCGGCGCTAGCTGACGGTTTTATTTACTACGTTTCGCGGGAGGGTGTGACGGGGATGCAACGGACATTGGCGTCGGATTTGAGGGAACGCGTAGCTCTTATCCGTGGTGAGGCGCGTTGTCCGATATGTATCGGTTTTGGAATATCGAATCCTGAGCAGGCGGCACAAGCTGCTGCTTTAGGAGATGGAGTAGTGGTGGGCAGTGCGCTTGTGAATTTTATTGCAGAAAATCGTGATTTGGTGAGTGACTTGGGAGGGGCGCTCGAGACCTTTGCACGGCCGTTTGCGGAGGCGATTCATGGGGTGCGTCTTCGGTCAGGCTAGAGGATCCAGTAGATTTTTTGATGGGGATTTTGAATGCGAGCGGCAGGGATGTTGTGATCGCGGGCTAGCAATTTGTGGACCATTTCGGTTTTGCTGGTGCCTTGGACTAGGAACCAGATTTCTTTGGCGGCTTCTAGGACGGGGTAGGTGAAGGTCCAGCGTTGTGTTTTTAATTGGGGCACGGGATTGGATACGGCGTAACGGTGTCGTTCTTGGAGAGCATTTGTGTTGGGGAAGAGAGATGCGGTGTGGCCGTCGTTGCCTAATCCGAGGAGAATGAGGTCGAAGACAGGTGGGGTGCCGATTGTCTGGGTTAAGAGGGCATGCATTTTTTCAGCGGCTTTGACGAGGTCTGAGTCCAAGTGCCAGCTGTGTAGGTGGAAATTGGGGCGAGCGTGGCCCAAAGTGGAGCGAATCATTTTTTCGTTGCTATCGGGGTGATCTGGGGGCACAGTGCGTTCGTCACCGATCCACCAGTGAATTTGAGACCAGGGTAAGGTGTCGCATTGATTGAGAGCTCGATAAAATGGGGCAGGGGTTGATCCACCTGCTAGTGCGATGTGGGTGGTGGAGCGGGGAGAGGGTTGTTGTGTGATACGCAGAATTCCTGCTACGAGTGTGTCGAGAGCTGCAGGGGCAGGGAGCTTGATGAGGTCGATCATGGTCTAATAAGGAAGGGGTATTAATCTTTGTCTACGGACAGCCAGAAACGTCCTTCTTTTTCTATGAGATGTTGAGCTTCGATGGGGCCCATTGATCCTGGGGCGTAGAGTGGGAGGGCGTCGACAGGTTCTTGATTCCATGCGGCATGGAGTGCGTCGACGATTCGCCATGCTTCTTCGACTTCATCGTAGCGGGTGAAGAGGGTTGTTTCGCCTTGTAGGGCGTCTACGAGGAGACGTTCGTAGGCTTCGGGGAAATAATCTTCGTGGAAGCCTTGGCGATAGCGAAAATCCATGGCGACTGGGTGGATTTGGGATTTGGAGGGGACTTTGGTGTTGAAGACGAGGTGGATGCCTTCGTTGGGTTGAATGCGGATGCGAAGTTGGTTGCGTCGGAGTTTGGTGCCGCAGGCGGCGGCGAAGAGGACGCTGGGTGGGCGATTAAAGATGATGTTGATTTCTGAGAATTGTTTTTGTAGGGCTTTGCCGGTGCGGAGGTAGAAGGGAACGCCGGACCATCGCCAGTTATCGATTTCTAGGCGGAGCGCGACGTAGGTTTCTGTGAGGGATTGAGGATTAACGCGGTCTTCTTCTCGGTATGCGCGATAGGCTCGACCGTGGGCGAAGCCTGCGCTGTATTGTGCGCGCACGGAGTGTCGGAGGACGTAGTCGTGGGAGGGGGTGACGATAGATTTTAAAACTTTTACTTTTTCATCTCGGATGGCTTCGGGCTCAAGGGAGGCCGGGGGCTCCATGGCAATGAGAGTGAAGAGTTGGAAGAGATGATTTTGGAGCATGTCTCTTGAGGCTCCTGCGCGGTCGTAGTAGCCGCCACGGCTTTCGACGCCGACTGTTTCGGCGACGGTGATTTGGACGTGGTCGATGTAGCGGCGGTTCCAGAGGGGTTCGTAGATGGCGTTAGCGAATCGGAAGTAGAGGAGATTTTGAACGGTCTCTTTTCCGAGGTAGTGATCGATGCGGTAGATGGCCGATTCTGGGAATGCGTCTTGGAGGGTGTAGTTGAGTTCGCGTGCGCTGGCTAAGTTTTCACCGAAGGGTTTTTCGACGATGATGCGTTTTTGGGGCACGGTGTGAGGTTTGGGGGCGAGGCCTGCGGCGGCGAGGTGATGGGCTGCGGTGCCGAAGAGATGGGGGGCGGTGGCGAGGTAGAATAGGTATCGATCTTCGAAGCTTTTGGATTCGGGGAGTTGTTGAGTGAAGGTGGCGAGTTTGCGGTATGCTTCGAGGTCTGTGAGTTCGCCCTGGTGGTAGTAGATGTGTGAGGCAAGCGTCTGCCAGACTTGTTTATCTACGGGTTTGGTGTGTGAGAATTCTAAGAGGGCATTGTAGAGATCGGAGCGGAATTCGTCGTGATTTTTGGGGCGTCGAGCGAAGCCGATGATTACGCTGCCTTCGGGGAGTTGGCCGTTTTTTCTGAGGTGGTATAGGGCGGGGATGATTTTGCGGTGGGTGAGGTCTCCTGTGGCACCGAGGATGACGATGCAGGTAGGGAGGAGGTTGTTTTTGTTTGGGCTGATCTCGCAGCGCTCATCAATAAGGCTCATAGGTGTGGGGAGGTGAAATGTCGAATTTAGTTAGCAGGAGTTGTCTGATTGACGAGTATGGTTTTGATGTTTGTGAATTGACAAGGTGGGGTCGATGCCATAAATCGGCTTATGGAGATTTGATAAGGGAATTGTTATATGGATCAGACCATTCATAGTGAGAAGCTCGTTGTCGAGCGGAAGACTTTCTTCTTCGACTTGAAGCAAAACGAGCGGGGGCAATTTTTGCGAATCACCGAGGATGTGAGAGGCCGGCGGGATACGATTATTGTGCCGGTGACTGGGTTGGGTGATTTTCGGGCGATTATTGATCGGATGATGGTTACATCGGGTGCTCCTGAGCCGGGGAATTCTATCTAAGGGGGGGCGTGGAAGTTTATATTTGTTGGTATGGCTTCTACTCGGTCGCGTCGGAAGCCTAATGGGAGCAATTCTCTTGAGGCGAAGGCGCGGGAGGCCAGGATTTTTCGAGAGACTAAGGAGACACGGATACGTCTTGCCTTGAATCTGGATGGCGAAGGACGGAGTCGGATAGATACAGGGATACCTTTTTTTGATCACTTACTGACATTGCTCGCTAAACATTCTCTTTTCGATCTGGATCTGAGGGTGAAGGGGGATATAGAGGTGGATTTTCATCACACGGTGGAAGATTGTGGGATTGGTTTGGGTATGGCTATTGATCAGGCTTTAGGGGATCGTGCTGGGATACGCCGCTACAGTTTCGGGTATTTGCCTATGGATGAGACGTTGGTGCGTGTGGCGATTGATATTAGTGGGCGGCCATTGTTTGTGTTTCGTCCGCCTCGTGGGGTGAAGTTGATGACGCTATATGCAGGCACGTTTCCGGCTCAACTGATAGTGGAATTTTTAAGGGCGCTTGCTCAACGGGCGGCGTTTACGCTGCATGTGCATGTATTGGAGACGGAGGAGATACATCATATGTTGGAGGCGATTATCAAGGGCGTGGCGAGGGCGCTTCGATTTGCTGTTGAGCGAGATTTAAGAGTGAAGGGGATACCGAGTTCGAAAGGGGTTTTGTAGGTTGGTATTTTGTGGGGGCGTCTCCTCAATCTAGCACTTCGATTTTAACAGCAGCCGTGGTGTTGCTTTGTATGCCAAGTGCTAGGGCTGCTGAGCGAGATATTTCTAGGATGTAGGCTGGGTCTTTGGGGCCTCGATCGTTGATTCGAAGGATGACGGAGGTGTTGTTTTCGAGGTGAGTTACACGCACGCGTGTGCCGAAAGGTAGTGTGCGATGGGCAGCGGTGAGTTTGTTGTGGCGATAGATTTCTCCGCTGGCAGTTATTTTGCCTTCCGATTCGTCGTTGTAGCAGATGGCGATGCCGGTGGTAGTGTTGTCGTGGATGACTGGGCGTTGCTCTGCTTTTCTGTGTGGAGAAAATTTTTTGGATGATTTTTTTGGGGCGGGGTGAGTTTCTCTGGGTAGTGGGTTTTCTTCTACGGGAGTAAGGGGAACCGGCTCGATGTGGTCTGTGGGTGTTTCTTGTCGAGGAGGGATTGTCGAGTAGCTTCCGTCAATGCTTGAAACGTAAAAACGTTTACTTGGTGGGGCACAGCTTGTGATGAGGGATGTTACTGCAATGGCAAGGGCTAGGTGAGCATGAGATGTGGGTATCCTCATGTGCTTTGATATGCACATGGTGTGAGGTTACGTCAACTTACTTGCGGTGGAATTGTGTTTAGGTGTGGTTACCAGGCCAAATTAGAGGGCTTTTGGATCACGGGGTGGTGGAGTGTAGTAGGGCTGCTGCTGGGCAGGGGCGGGCTGGCGGTAGCTGCGGTCGTAAGTTTTGCTCTCTCTTGCGCAAGCAGTGAGGAGAGTGATGATGGTGAGTGCGATTAGGGACAGAAGGCTAAGGCTGGTGTAGGGAAGTGTGGTTTTTTTCATCGTGTGGGAGGATGAGCAGTGGATGGGGAAAATGCAAGTAAGAAAAGTTGTTTTTATTGCAGGATGCGATACTTTCGTGGTATGGCGTGTCTTGTAAACTCTTTGGTGGAGATTATTCGTAAAACATCTGTGGAGATTCCAGATGATGTGCAGGCAGTGTTGCTATCGTGCCTAGAGAGAGAGGAAAAGAATACAACGGCTGAGGCGGCTTTGAGAATCATTCAGCAAAACATTGCTTTAGCTAAGCAAAAATCTCAGCCGATATGTCAGGATACGGGGTCGATTCTTTTTTATGTGTGGGCACCGGCGGGCTCTGATGAGGGGACGTTTACGGAACAGGCTGAAGAAGCTGTGCGGGAGGCAACGCGGTTGGGTTATCTGCGGCAGAATTCGGTGGATCCGCTTACAGGTAGAAACGATGGGACGAATGTCGGCCCGGGCTCGCCGACGATTCATTTTCACACGCATCGAGAGGCGCATTGGGATATAAGGCTTATTTTAAAAGGGGGCGGTTGTGAAAACGTAGGGGCGCAGTATTCGTTGCCAGATGAGCGTCTAGAGGCTGATCGTGATCTTGATGGTGTGCGGAAGGTGATTTTGGATGCAGTTCTCCAAGCTCAGGGAAAGGGCTGTGGGCCTGGCGTGCTCGGTGTGACGATCGGTGGGGATCGAGCCACGGGCTATGCACATTCGAAGGAGCAGTTTTTGAGAAGGCTTGATGATGAAAATCCGAATCCAACGTTGGCGAGCTTGGAAAAGGATATCACGGAGACGGCAAATAAATTGGGCATTGGCCCGATGGGGTTTGGTGGAAAAACAACGCTGCTTGGCACTAAAATAGGTGTGCTGAATCGGGTGCCAGCTTCTTATTTCGTAACGGTGAGTTACATGTGCTGGGCTTATCGTCGACAAGGGGCGGTGCTATCTGCAGAGGGTGAGATTATGAAGTGGCTGTATTGAGTAGTGATGGGCGTTGGTTGCAAGATCTGACTGTGTTTTGGTAAGTGTGTTGTTATGTTACAAGCGTTAGCGGAGAAGCTGCAGGGGGTCTTTAGGAATTTAAGGGGTCTTGGGAGGATTTCGGAGAGCAATATTGAGGCCACAGTGCGTGAGATTCGTTTGGCTTTGCTTAGTGCCGATGTGAATTATCAAGTGGCCAAAGCACTTTGTGATGAGGTAAAGAGACGTGCCCTGGGGAGGGAGGTATTACAGAGCATCCAGCCGGGGCAGGCGTTTGTAAAGATATTTCACGACGCGTTGATCGAGATGCTGAGTCAAGGAGAGAGGCGGATGAGTGCTGAGCGTCCACTGAGGATTTTGTTATGTGGTCTAAACGGGTGTGGAAAAACAACGACTGCTGGGAAATTGGCTCGGTGGTATGTGAAGCAAGGTGCTAAGGTGTTGTTAGTTGCAGGAGATTTACGGAGACCTGCAGCTGTGAATCAATTGGAGCAGCTTGCGTCACAAGCTGGTGCCTCTATCGTGCGGTTTTCTGAAGATACCCTTATCGAGTCGGTCGTCAGTCAGGCGCTGGCAGAGCAAGAAAAACAGAAGGCGGATGTGATGATCTTCGATAGTGCTGGACGTCTTGAGGTGGATGAGAGTTTGCTAGCGGAACTTGAGGGGGTTGCGCGTCAATTAGCTCCACAGGAATGTCTGCTTGTAGCTGATGCCAGCACGGGGCAGACGTCGGTGAAGGTCGCAGAGGCTTTTAAGGCGCGGGTTCCGCTTACAGGGATAGTTTTAACGAAATTCGACGGTGACGCGCGCGGGGGGGCTGCTCTTTCGATGCATAAGGTCACAAACGTCCCTATTAAGTTTCTGGGGGTAGGGGAAAAAATAGAGGGGATAGAAGTGTTTGCACCTGAGCGGCTGGTTTCAAGAGTTCTTGGCATGGGGGATATTGTTGGACTCGTCGAGAAGGCTCAAGAGGCTTTTGATGCGGAGAACATTGAGAAGCTGGAGGCCAAATTAAAGAAAGGAAAATTTGATTTGGAAGATTTCCTTGGCCAGATGCGCATGCTGAGACGGCTTGGTCCGTTGCAGCAAATAATTGCGATGCTTCCTGGTATTCCATCTGATGTGCTTTCTCAAGTAGATGACCGAAAAGTTAAACAGATCGAGGCCATCGTTCTCTCCATGACTCCTGAGGAGCGTCGTAAGCCGGAAATTTTAAATGCTCGGCGACGTCAGCGAATTGCTCGTGGAAGCGGAAGAACTGTGATGGAGGTAAATGAACTTATACGCCGTTTTGAAGAGATGCGACATTTCATGGCTAAACTTTCCAAAGGCAGCTCACCTGAAAAAGTCTTGCGTGATTGGATAGGTAGGCGTTAAAAAGTTAATTCACCTTGTAAAATTATGGCAGTGCGAATTCGTCTTCGTCGTGAAGGAACAAAAAACCGCCCCTATTACCGAGTCGTCGTGGCTGATGCTCGGAGTCCTCGTGACGGTAAGTTTCTTGAGCAGGTCGGCACGTATGATCCGCTAAAGAAACATCAAAATTTTGATCTCAAGCTTGACCGTATCGATTATTGGATCAAACAGGGGGCTAAGCCAACGGAAACCGTGCAGAGTTTTATACGCAAAGCAAGAAAAGCCAGTAAAACATAGCCTACGCTTAAATAAATGGTTGGTGATATAAGATATTTTATCGAATATGTGGTGAGGCGGTTAGTTCGTTTCCCCGATGAAGTTGATGTTCTGCAGATCGATAATGGAAATACGATAAATTACCTAATTTCAGTGAATGCTGAGGATGTAGGTCGAGTAGTCGGCAAACACGGCAAAACTATCAACGCGATAAGGTCGCTCGCCAATACCGTCAGCTCCAAGACTAATATACGTGCGGTGATCGATGTGGCAGCAAATGAAAAGCCAGAGTCAACACAGGCTGGCTAATTGGTAAAGCCTAACTTACTGAGTTTCTCGATACATGTTTCGCCTATCGTTAAAGGGATTTTTGATCTCGGCATCCCCATTTTTCTGATCTCCGTTTGAATTTGTATCTACTGAGAGATTGCCGACGGGCGTACGAGCTGGCGTGATACTTACTGGTCGAAAATCTTTTGGTTTTGAGTTGGTTATGGATGGGCTTTGCTTAGGGGCGTCTGGGTCATCAAGCATTCCTTTTGAATTAACCTGTATCCATCCTAGCTCGATTAGAGTGTCAGCAAAGTTGTGATTCAAATAAGCTGGAAAGATCCTTGCTGCAGCGTCGAAGTTTTCCATAGCTTTGGCACGATTCCCTTCTTTGTAAGCTAGTGCCCCTTGAACAAAGTAATAAATTGGTGTAGTTTCAAAGCCATCATATTTTTTTGCGATTTCAAGTGCTGGTGGGAGTTGATCTTCTAAGAGATATGTTAAAAAAATTTTGAATTCGGTGAGGTGTTTATAAATGTCGAGATTTGCCAAATGCAAAATCGAGGTAAAGGCTTGACGAGCTTGAGCGTATTGCCCTTGTAAAAAAAGTAACTCAGCTAGGTTGAATTTAGGCTCGAATGCATTTGGAGCGACAGATAAAGCTTGTCGAAACGCGCTCTCAGCGGCGCTCCAGTTTTTCATTTTTGTATAATTTGCGCCTTTGAGATTGTAGGCATGATGATGGTTAGGATTGATTTTTAGGATTTGATCAACGACCTCAAGAGACTCATTGAATTTTTTAGCAAGAAAGAGTTGTAATGCTTTTGGTAAAAGCTCCGATCCTGGCATCGGTTGAGAATCCTCGGTTAGTTTTTTCTGTGATGGCTCCGATGTCTGATTTGAAGAAGGATCGTGATTTGTGCCCAGGTTGGCTTTTTGTTCCTGTGCAATAGAAACAGATACCACTCCTACCCAAAATACGCACGTGACAGCTAAGCTGAAGCGATAAAATAATGATAATGGTGACATTATACAAAGAATGAAGACGTCTCAGGTGAAGTCAAGATCCCCCTTTTTAGCCAAAAAGAAGACGGCTACGTATGGAAGGGTTGTGACTATGTAAGGTGAGTTAACTATGTCATGCTTTATCTCGATAAATTCGTGGAATTACCCTGGAGTGATTTACCAGGCAGAGGACTCCTTTCTTTCCATAAAGGGGCATCTTTCAACAGATAAACACGAGTTGAAGGAAGCATTTAGCCTCGTTCGGAATTCTGCACATCCTGATTCTCCGCATCCACAAGGGGGTGCAGTTGGATATGTTACTTTTGAGGGAAATTATCGGTTTGAGTTTTTTAAAAAATTTCAAGTTCATGAGGAATGGCCAGAAAGCCCGCTATGGCGCTCACGTAAACACATAGCTCGATCATCCGAAAGTTCCTACTATGCTCCAAGGTCGAATCTTAATCCTTACATCTATACTTGCCTTGTAGAAAAAGCTAAAGACTACATAGCCAGTGGAGATATATACCAGGTGAACTTAGCTCACATATTTTCCACATCTGCTGTGGCCTTTCCTTACTTGCTCTTTGAAGAATTAATGAAAATTAGCCCAGCACCAGGAGCAGCTTTTTTGGACTTCGAGGATGAGATCATCCTTTCAGCTTCACCCGAGCTTTATTTCAAAATTAACGGCAACCTAATCACCACTCAGCCTATCAAAGGCACACGTCCACGAGATCTCGCAGATCCCGTCCGCGATCAACAGCACGCCTATGAACTCCTCACTTCATCCAAAGAAATCGCCGAGCTCATCATGATCACCGACCTCATGCGAAATGATCTCGGTAAAATCTGTAAAACAGGCTCTGTTATTACTCCAGAATTAATCTCCCTTAAAAGCTACTCACACGTCCATCATCTGGTGTCCACAATTGAGGGCGAACTCATGGATGATCTATCGCCGGTAGATATTCTCCAAGCGATTCACCCCGGTGGTTCGATCAGTGGAGCGCCCAAAAAGCGAGCCATAGAAATCATACAAGAACTCGAGCCCATCCCGCGAAAACACTACACAGGTGGCATTGGTTACTTTGCTTTCAACGGCGATGCTGCATGGAGTATGGCGATACGCACACTCATTCAAAAAGATGGCCAACTCTCATTTGGCGTCGGAAGCGGCATCACGGCAGATTCCAATCCTCAAGCAGAATTTGATGAGACCATGCACAAAGCCGCAGGCATTCTCGCAGCTATTGAAACGTATCACAAAAAGTATGCTTCCTATTCAATTTCCAGGTATTGAACGCTCCAGCGTTTTTTCTTTTTCACATTTTGAGCCCTGGCGCGGAGTCTTTGAGACCATCTGGATTCATCAAGGAGTCCCAATTTTTTGGCAGATTCACTGGAAGAATTTCCTTGAGGCTGCGAATGCTCTCCAAATCCCTCACAATCTGCCCGTAGAGGTTCCACCGCCTCTTTTTTTGCAAGCCTGCACAGGTCGTCTTCGACTTATTTTAGATGCAGAAGGTCGACTTTATCACACTTTCAACGAAGAAACGCCGCATCAAACTCAAACTTCCTTTTCGCTAGGGCTTGCTCTCCAACGTCTCGGAAAACACAACTGGGATGCGCGCTACAAAACACTCAGTTATCTCACTCATACCCAGGCCCGTCTGTCTACATCTAGCGATGAGGCGCTTCTTCTTAATGAAGATGGGCATGTCGTCTGCGGCTCGAGCAGTAACCTCTTTTGGCTGGATAACAGTTGCCTTCACACTCCGCCTCTCTCCGCTGGATGCAGGAATGGTGCCGTACGGCAATGGATCCTCTCACAGCTACCTGTCCAAGAATCTTTGATCACTCCTGAAGAATTGCTTCAATCGAAGGCAATTGCCATCACAAACTCCCGCCTCGGTATCCAGCCTATCAGCGCTTTTCTCCATTGGACGCCTCTCTCTTCGAAGCTTTTTGATCCGCTTATCGAGGCCTATAAGGCTGAAATTAATAGGCAAATTCAACAGCTAACCAGTTTCTCTCCCTCGTCTTAATTCACCCCCAATATCCATTTTGCTACATTAAAGTAAACCAGTAACGTCATAATATCCGTCAAGCCAAGTGTCAATGGGCCTGAAGAGACTTTCGGGTCTAACCTTAATCCGTGCAACACAGTCGGCACCAATCTACCAATTAGGGCAGCGTTGATCACCGCAGCGCATAGGCTGCCGCCAATTACCCAGGCTTCAGTTTGACTCTGCCGCCACAAGCCAGCGATCAGCCCAATCGCTCCACCGGCGGCTATTCCGATCAAAAACGCCGTTACGAGCTCGCGTGGAAACCAAAATTTCACCCACTGCCAAGTTGGTCGCTGGACTCGAAGTTGCTGAATTGTCACCGTCATCGACTGCATGCTCACGCTCTCTCCGACTCCAAGCACCAACGTCAAAAAAAACGTCAAGACCAAGCTCTGTGCCAACGTTAATTCATATAGACTGGCCAAGACGGCGCATCCCAAGCCTGAGATCAACGTCGCCGTCAGCCACGGAAAGCGATAACGAAAGGCGTTCCAAGGCGAAGCGTCTTTGATGGCTTCGAGGCGCATCCCGATCCGTTCAAACATCTCGTCCGATGCTTGACGCTCTGTTAAATCCACAATCTCATCATTTACTCGCATCGCATCCACTACCCCAATGAGGCGCCCATCTACATCTACGACTGGCAAAGAAAGAAAGCGATATCGGACAAATGCCTCGCAAGCCTCAATAAGACTGGCTTGAGACGATAACGTCACCAACCGCGTGATCATCAGTGTGCCTAATTTTGTCTCGGCGTTCGCCGTTAAAAGCCTCCGCACGGGCACGACCCCCAAAAGTTTTCGTTCGCTATTGATGATGTAAAAATATAAGACGTCGTCCCCTTTTTCGGCTTTATTTCTCAGCGTATCCAGCACCTCTTGCACCGTAGCGCCTTCATCAAAAGCCAACCAATCCTTTCTCACATAGTGCAGAATGCTCTGTCGCCAGGCACACTGCTCTTCTCTCGTCAGCATAGCTGCAGTTATCTACGTGCTCGGCTCCTGACAAGGGCTGAATTCGAGACTAGTCTACCTTCAGCGTCATCGAAAAAGCCATTCCTTGTTCATTCCCCCGCTTTGCTACAATGGTAAACACATACGAGCCTGCCTTCTGTGGTGATCCCTTTAATTCCCCATTTATTTTATCGAGTTCTATCCCGGGCGGCATCTCTCCGCTGATTATTTCAAAAGTCACCTCTTTGCTGCGTTCCGGCGGCCAGATTTGTAGCTGATGGTTAAACTTTTCGCCGACCTTTGTTCTTAGATATTTTGTCCCTACAATCCTAGGGATAATAGCTAGGTCATCCTGCCGCGAGAGAGAGTCCCACGCTGAACCAGAAGAAATGGGCTTCGAAGGCTTAGGCATGGGTATATTAACCGATCCTTGTTTGGGTGACTCTACCTTTGGCGAGCTGGGTGCAGTATCTTGAGTTTTTGTCTCAACATGGATTGATTTTTCGTCACCTTCGATTTCAAAAGTCACGCTCACGACTTGTTCTCCGTATGGATGGGGTTTCGTGGATCCTACATTAAAGGCATCGCCCTCGGCGCCAATTAAGAGGAAGGCTTCCCAGCGCCCCTTTTCTTTGGGTTCGCCGATAAGATTCCCCACTTGGTCGATTTCTATTCCTGGCGGCAGATTTCCTGCGATCACACGTTTGATCGCTTTCCAGTGCCCTAAAAACTTTTCACCGACCTTTGCTTGTATCCTAGCGGGCATCTCTCCGGCTAGCTGAACCACTCGCGGGGGAACCTCTCCGCCATAACGATTTTCGATCGTAATCTTAAAGGGATACGGGGCACTCTCACCATATTCGTTCACCGCGCGGATACGATATGACAATTCACGTCGCGACGCCGTGGCATAGGCATTCTGAAAATATGTTAAATTTACACCGCCTCCAGAGCTCAGTCGTCCAGTATCTCGATCAAATTTTAAATCCCCTACAAGCTCCCCTTCTAATATAAAATGTGTCACCACTCCCCAGACTACAGGACGGCAGCTTACTCCGTAACTCTGTGTCCTAACGGTATTGCCTGCTATGCCAAAGATGACAGGTGGGTGACCACTCCGATTTTTCTCTGCACTGGGCTGACTGATCGCCTTACTATCCGAATAACAAGCCGACCATAGTAACAAACAGAGATAAAATATACGCATCAGTTTTACCTCCATCCTCGAGCAAATTTTATATAATCACAAATCGTTGTAAAGCAAATAATTACAAAAATTTTACAGGCAAAATTCTTCCTCTATTTGCCTTTTTTGCTCTTCTTTTTTTGACTTCGAATTAACTTTTTAACCTTAGAAACTTAAAAAACCTAAGTTCGCACGCTTAAGAGGCCACTCCGCTGGACTCAACCGTCCTTTTTTTGGGATTTGTGATAACGTGAAACGCTGCTAGAGGGAGGTAGCCTCGGATTATGAATG
Organism: Candidatus Methylacidiphilales bacterium; assembly: GCA_025056655.1. NCBI lineage: Bacteria > Pseudomonadati > Verrucomicrobiota > Methylacidiphilae > Methylacidiphilales > Methylacidiphilales bacterium. The sequence goes on along the minus strand of JANWVL010000076.1, from coordinate 10,295 downwards.
TCGTTTTGCTTTGGCACATGCATCAGCCCTACTACGTGGACCCTTTGACTAAACGAGCCAAAATGCCATGGGTGCGACTCCACGCTGTAAAAGGCTATCTTGATATGATTGACGTGCTGAGTCGGACTCCGGAGATCCATGTCAATGTGAATTTCACCCCAGTCCTTGTCCGGCAGATTTTAGAGCTCGTAAACGGGGAGGTTACAGATGAATGGCTAGAATGGAGTGAGCGAGACGCTGGTGATCTACCGGAGTCTTACCGTCGCTCCATTTTGCAAAACTTCTTCAAAGCCAATTGGGATCACTTGATAAAACCTTTTCCACGTTACTGGGAACTGCTCCAGGCCCGAGGCGCTTTGCTGACTGATCGGGCTCTTAAAGATGCTCTTGCGCATTTTACAGAGCAGGACTACCGCGACTTGCAAGTGTGGTATAACCTCGCCTGGTGTGGATTTTCCGCCTGCAAACGATTCCCGGAGCTTACTGAATTGAAGCAAAAAGGAAGAGACTTTACTGAGGATGATAAAAAGGTGGTCTTGGCAGTGCACCGCAAAATTCTCGGGATGATCCTGAATCTCTATCGAGAAGCGTCGGAGCGAGGTCAAATTGAGTTGACGACAACGCCCTATTTTCATCCGATCATGCCGCTGGTTTATGATACGAATATTGCGAGGCGTTGTATGCCACAAGCCAAACTTCCTCGAGGTTTCAGCGCGCCAGAGGATGTGCGGACGCAACTTCACTTGGCTCAGGAGTTGCACCAAAAAGTCTTCGGGCATCGCGCGAAGGGGATGTGGCCATCGGAAGGATCTATCTGTCCGGAGATTATTCCGCTAATGAGGGAGGCGGGCATTGAATATTTCTGCTCAGATGAGGGGAACCTTTTCAAGAGCTTGGAAATGGATCCTGAATGGAGCCAGGGGGGGAAACCGATCGATCATCTAGAGTTGTTTCAAGGGTGGGAAATTGCCGTTGAAGGGGCGTCCATCCGTGCGCTTTTCCGAGAGAGGCCTCTGTCAGATTTCGTCGGCTTCAATGCTGCACGAAACGAACCTCAACGCGCCATTGATTACTTGATCCATCACTGTGTGCATATCGGGCAAGTCCGCAATCGAGAAGATACCGTTGTCTGCCTAGCTCTAGATGGGGAGAATGCTTGGGAGGCATTTCCCGATGGGGGAGAAGCTTTTCTCGACGGTTGGTATAAAGCCTCCGCTAGGCATCCCAGTCTACGCTTCCAAAAAATGGGCGATTATTTTTCGGCTTATCCTCCTCGAGTCACCGCCAGACGTCTTCACTCTGGATCTTGGATTGGAAGTGACTTTGACATTTGGATTGGCGACGAAGAGGAAAACAAAGCGTGGGATTGGTTAACGCATACTCGAGAATTCTTGGTCGAGAGCCTTCATACACGGAATCTCCTACCGGAACGTGTGGAGCTGGCGTGGTGGTCGATCTATGCTGCAGAGGGGAGCGATTGGTTTTGGTGGTATGGGCCGGATTTTACGACAGACTCCGATGTTTTATTTGATGATCTCTTTCGCACGCATCTTAAAAATGTCTATTTAGCTTTGGGAGTAGAGCCACCGGGGTATCTCGATATTCCGATATGTGTGCCCTCTAGTGCTCTGCCTTATCGCGAACCGCGCAGTCCGATCAAGCCTCCCTTGACGGGCAGGGATGAGTCGTATTTTGATTGGGTTGGAGCTGGCTATTTCGATATCCGACAACAACAGACGGCAATGTTTCAAGGCGAGCGTAAGGGTCAAGCTCTCTACTTTGGCTACGATGCAGAGGCATTTTTTCTACGCGTGGATTTCTCCCATAAACCACTGGGGGTGCGTGTGACCTTTATGAAAGGAGTGGAAATGATTCGCATCGAAGCGCGACCGCATGCAGAAAAATGGAAAGGTTCCCTGTGGAGCAGTCGAGACGGCGTTAACTTTGAGGCGCTCTCTGATTACTCACCATCTATTGGCTGGAGCGATTATTGGGTGATGGCGCTGCCTTGGCAGTATATGGGCGCTCAGCCAGGAGAACGTTGGAGCTTTTATGTGGAGCTGTGGGAAGACGGTCTTGCTGTGGAGCGTTATCCTGAGCGTGGAGCTATAGAATTTGAGTGTCCTCATCGGGACTATATTGAGCAGCAGTGGATTGTCTGAGGAGCAATGAATACTGTCACTTTGTTTTGGGTTATTCATTTTTATCAACCTACAGGCAACTTCGATCATGTGGTGGACGATTACATCCGGAATATCTGCGGTCCGTTTGTGGCGACGATTGAGGGGTTACCCTCGTTGCGGCTGACTTTGCATTTTGATGGATCGTTGCTTGAGCGAATAACGCGGTGTTTCCCTGATTTAGCTATGAGGCTGCGATGTCTCTGTGAGCAGGGGCAAGTAGAATTAATGGGGGGTGGCTATTTCGAGCCGATATTTGGGATGTTTCGAGATGAGGATGGGGTAAGGCAGCTTGAAAAGATGTCGAGCTTAATCTACGAGCATTATAAGCAACGGGTGCGTGGAGCGTGGCTAGCGGAATCTCACTGGGAGCCGCGTTATCCTAGCCTGCTACGTCGGGCAGGTATTCGTTACACGGTGCTTGAGGACTCTCTTTTCTTGAAGGCTGGCTGTCGATCTGCGGATTTGTATGAAGTGTATCGGACGGAATATCTAGGCCAAGAGCTAGTCGTCGTGCCTTATCTTCGGTCTTGGTTGCGACTTGATCTGCGGCAGTCTCTATCAGAAGCGAAAAATTTATTGATGCAAGCAAGTCATCGGCCGTATCCCCAAGTTATGGCGATGGTTCAGCGCGGTGAACACTATTTTGGGGGCGGGGTGCCTCGAAGCATTGCTGCCGGGAGAGAGGTGCTTGAGGAGTGGGTCTCCTTTCTGGAAAGCGAAAAACAGTGGGTGCATACACGAACGGTCGGAGAATATGTCGATGAGCCGCGAAGGTTGTGGACAATCTATCTACCGGAGGGATGCGCACACGACGTTCAGAAGCGAACGTTGTTGACGGAATCCCTTGTGGAATATGAGCGTTCGGTGGCGGAGTTGAGTCGGCGGTTTGATCGGGATCGGTTTCTAAATTTTATGCATGTGGGGACGTGGAATGGTTTTTTGAGAAAGTATCCTGAGGTCAATCGAATGCACAAGAGGCTGCTTTATCTCTCAGATGAATTGAGCAAGGAGGGGCATATTGAGGGGCGCGACCAACTTACTGAGTGTATTCTTAAGGCACAGTGCCATACGGCCTTTTGGCATGGAGATCTAGACGGGTGCTATGCGAATTATTTTCGGAACCACGTTTACGAACAGATTTTAAATGTCGAGAAGGCGCTCTGGAAAGAGAGGGGGGAGGTGCCGAGGCTCGATCGTATCGACTTAGATGCGGATGGGATTGAAGAACTGCGTTTTCATGGCGGTGACGTCCAGATGATTGTGCGGCCAGCCTATGGTGGGTCTGTGAGTGAGCTCTCGGAGCTGGGGTTGGCTTATAATGTTACCAATACTTTCCGTCGTCGGAAGGAGGCTTATCACTTTTCAAAGGGAGGAGTTGATGTTGATGTCGTTGAGGATTGGTATGAACGTCATTTGTTTCAGGATCATTTTGTGCCTCTGGACACTAGCTTGGATGATCTAGAACGATGCCGATTTATTGAGTATGGGGATTTTATCGATCAACCTTTTGAGATAAAGGAGATAGCTTACGGTCCGGATCATTGTGATGTGGAATTGGTCCGCGAAGGGGGCATTTATAGCTTTGGCCGTTGCCAGAAACTTAGTTGCCAAAAACACTATCGCATGGACCGGAGTGGGATTATACGGCTGATGTATCAGTTGGAGAATCGTTCGCCGATTTTGTTGGATTGTCTATGGGTGATCGAGGCGAATTATTCCTTTTTGGATGGGAATGATTTTCAGCGGTCTATTCATGTCTGCGGAAATTCACACTGTAGCGGAGAACGTCTGGATTACGACGGGGTGAGTGATTGGAATATGTCTGATAAGGTAAAGGGGTTGCTTTGGAGCTGGCGTGTGCAGACACCGATCAGGCTTATGCAGGTGCCAATTTACACCACTTGTGGCGCCGAGGAAAGGATTCAGAGCTACCAGGGGTCTGCTCTTTTTATGCAGCAACGTTTGTGTCTTGCAGCTGGTGATCGCAAGGCTTGGTGGATAGAGTTTAGCTTGGCTAAAAACGTCAGTTGATTTTTTAGAATGAACCTTTAAAGAATGAGTTTTATGAGATTGAGCTTTTTGGGTTTGTCGGCATGTGTTGCTATTGTCTTTGTATTCAATGGATGTGGGTCTGCTCCGAAGCGGGATCCGAGTATCGGGCTTTCTGCAGGCACCTATTCCTATCCTCAGTCTAATCCGTATGGCAGTTATGACCCTTCCGCTATGCCTCAGGAGGCTAACGTGCCACCGCCGAATGTGTATGAGGAAGGAACGCCTGCTGACACCACACCATATCCTATGGAACCTAATGCACCTCAGCAGCAAAATCCCACGCCGAGTCTTGGTAATGATCGTCCTATAGTTCCTGCGAGTAATCGTGTGCCTCCGGCGCCACGTTATCCGAAAGGAATTTTGACTGATAAGAAGGGGCTGGTCAGAAGTCCTTTTGCTGAGCATGCTGGGCTGGTGGATGTCCGCGGCTATCCACCTGGGACGGAAGTGCGTTGCCCTTATACGAACAAGATATTTGTTGTGCCGTAGTCGAAATCTGGTTTTTAGCGACGAAGGCTGAGTTGACGGATTGTATCTGCAACGTCTTGAGCGCGCATTAGGGTCTCGCCTACGAGGATAGCTTGTGCGCCGCAGTTGCGGACGAATCGGGCATCGTCGCGATTTTTGATTCCACTCTCACTGACGGCGATGACGTCGGCGGGGATGTCGTCAATCAGTTTATCGGTGACGGATAAGTCGACGGTGAACGTTTTAAGGTCTCGGTTGTTTATGCCGATAATTCGGGCATCGATTTCGAGGGCGCGGTCTATCTCTTCATGTGTGTGCACCTCGACTAGGACGTCGAGTTGAAGATCTCGTGCGAGCGTGTGGAGGTGTTGTAGAGTCTGCTGGTCTAGAGCGGCTACAATCAAGAGCACTGCATCTGCTCCAGCGACGACGCTTTGGTAAAGTTGCACTTCATGGATGATGAAATCTTTACGGAGTATGGGGAGATCGACTGCTTTGCGGATGGCTTGGAGATGCTCGATAGATCCACCAAAGTAGGGGGAGTCAGTTAACACACTTAAAGCATCGGCTCCTGCTTCTTGGTAAAGGCGGGCTTGTCGGACGGGATCAAAATCTGGAGCGATGACGCCAGCCGAGGGAGATTGACGTTTTATTTCGGCAATTATGGCTAAGGTCCCATCTATGCGGCGGATTGCGTTTTCGAAGGAGCAAAACTCATTTCGTAGCCATGCAGCTCTGCGGAGGCTTTCGAATTCTGGGAGGAGTGAAGCGACTTCTTGTTGTTTGGTGCGGAGGATTTCTGAGAGTTTATTCATGATAAGGGGTGGTGTTAATCGGTTTGGGCTTGATTTGGAGAGGGGTCTATTCGTTTTTTTCCGCGGATGAATGCTTCAGCGAAAGGGAGCAGTTGCCCATCCATTACTGCTTGGATGTCTGAGGTTTGTTCGCCTGTTCGCAAGTCTTTGACCATCTGATATGGGTGGAAGACGTAGGAGCGAATTTGTCGTCCCCAGGCGATTTCTCCTTTTTCGCTGTAGTGTTTTTCTGCTTCGGCGCGTTTTTTGTCTAATTCCATTTCGTAGAGTCTGGAGCGTAGGACTTTTAGAGCGGTTGCTTTATTTTTGAGTTGGGAACGTTCATTTTGGCAGGTGACAACTAGGCCAGTGGGCAGGTGGGTGATGCGGACGGCTGAGTCGGTGGTGTTTACGCCTTGTCCGCCGTGTCCGCTGGCGCGGAAGACATCGATGCGGAGGTCTTTTTCTTCAATTTTGATTTCGATGGTATCATCAATTTCGGGGATGACGTCAATTGAGGCGAAGGAGGTTTGGCGTTTTCCTTGTGCGTTGAAGGGTGAGATGCGGACGAGTCGGTGGACGCCGCTTTCGGATTTGAGGTAGGCGTAGGCGTAGGGTCCGCGGACGATGAGGGTAGCGGATTTGATGCCGGCTTCTTCGCCGGGTAAGATATCGAGGATTTCGGTCGTGTAGCCTCTGGATTCGGCGTATCGGGTGATCATTCGTAAGAGCATGCTGACCCAATCGCAGGCTTCTGTGCCGCCAGCTCCTGCGTGGAGGCTGACGATGGCATTGTTTATATCGCGTGGATCGGAGAGGAGGATTTTTAGCTCGGCTTGGTCGAGGTTTTGGGAGAATGTGGAGAGTTCTTTGTGGAGTTCGGTTTGGAGGGAGGGTTCGTCTGGGTGTTCTTGTATTAGGTCAAAGAGGCATAAGATGTTGCGCTGGGCTTCTTCGAGGTTGAGGATGGGTTGGATTTTTTCTTTAAGTTGATTGGCTTCGAGGATGATTTTTTGTGCAGTTTGGGGGTCGTTCCAGAATGATTGTTGGGCGATTTGGTCCTCTAGCGCTTTGAGTTTGTTTTGGAGGTTGGGAAGGTCAAAGAAACCTCCGGAGTTGTGCTAGGCGGTGTTGGAGGGTTGCAAATTGAGTTTTGTCCATAGGTGAGGGGGTGTTTTTGTTTTAGTTTTCGTCTACGACGACGAAGCGGGTGCCGCGAGTTTCGCGGCTCCAGACGCGAAGCACGTAGCGTTTGTCTTTGATTTCGCTGAGGAGCGATTGAGCTTCGTTGACGTTTTTGACGGGTTTGTTGCCGATGTCGCGGATGACGTCGCCAACGGATAGGCCTGCTTCTGCGGCTGGGGAGTCTGGTTCGATGCTGAGGATGACGACACCGGTTATTTTTTCTGGGATGTTGAAGCGTTCGCGGAGGGATGGGGTGATGTCGCTTAATTCTACGCCGCTTAGTGCTGATTGGTCGGTGGTGTCGCCGTTGTCAGTTGGGGTTGGTTCGCTGGGTGATCCGTCTTGATTTGCGGGTAGTTCTTTTGGAGTGATTGGTAAAGTGAGTGTTTTTCCGTCGCGTAGGACTTTGATTTGGGATGGGGTGCCGGGTGGGGTGTTGCTGACGAGGCGGCGGAGTGTGGCGGGGGTGTCTATGGGGCGTCCGTTGAATTCGATGATGATGTCGCCATGTTTGATTCCGGCTTTTTCTGCTGGGGAGTCTTCGATGACTTCGGAGACTAGGGCTCCGTCGCGTGTGTTGAGTTTGTTGGCTTCGTAGATGTCATCGGTGATTTCTTGTATTGAGACGCCGATGAAGCCGCGGCTGACTTTTCCTTTGGTGATGAGTTGCTCGGTGATGGCTCGGACGGTGTTGGTGGGGATGGCGAATCCGATGCCGATGTTGCCGCCGGTGGAGGAGAAGATCATTGTGTTGATGCCGACGAGGCGTCCTTGGATGTCGACGAGTGCACCGCCGGAGTTGCCTTGGTTGATGGGGGCGTCGGTCTGGATGAAATCGGAGAATAGGGTTTCTCGGCCTTGGGTGATGTTGCGTCCGAGGGCGCTGACGATGCCTGAGGTGACGGTCTGGGTGAGTTTGAAGGGGCTGCCGATGGCTAGGACGATGTCTCCGACTTCGAGTTGGTCGCTGTCGCCGAGGGTGATGGGGGTGAGGTTTTGTAGGTCGACTTTGAGCAGGGCGATGTCGGTGCGTTTGTCGGCTCCGATGAGTTTTGCGGTCATTTCTCGTTTGCCGTCTTTTAGGCCATCGAATGAGACTTTGATTTCTTCTGCATTATCTACGACGTGGTTGTTGGTGATGATGTAGCCATCACTGGTGATGACGACGCCTGAGCCGATGCCTGCTGGGACGTTTCGGCGACGTTTGTTTCGGTTGTCGGGTTGTTTGGGGGTGGGTCTTCGGTTGAAACGGCGCTGGTCTAGTGGGTCTTCGTCGTCTGGGAGGCCGAAGAAGTCTGGTCCGAAGAAGCGTCGGAAGAAGGGGTCGTCTAGGAAGGGGTGTATGAATTCTTGGATGTTTGGTTTAGGTTGCATGGAGATGATGCTGACTACGCTGGGGGTTACTTTTTTGACGACGTTGGCGTAGCTGATTGTTGGTGCGGTGTTTCGGTTGATGGGGGTGGTGTCGAGGAGGATGGGTTGTGTGAATTTTTCTGTTTTTTTGCCTTCTGGCCACCATTCGTTTGCTGCGAAAGTGCAGGAGGTGAGGAGTAGGGTGAGGGATAGGGAGAGGAGGATGGTGTTGTGTGGGGTGGTTTTCATGTTGTGGGGTGGTGTGGGTGGTTGGTGTGATGGGGTGTTCATTTTTTTAGTATGGTGATGGCTTTTTCTAGCGCAGAGGCGACGGAGATGCCATATTTTTGTCGTAGTGCGGGGACTTTGCCGTGCTCGATGAATTGGTCTGGCCAGCCGATGCGGATGACTGGTGTGGGGAGTTGGAGGTCGCTGAGGGTTTCGAGGACGGCTGTGCCGAATCCGTTTTTTAGGACGTGGTCTTCGAAGGTGATGATTAAGCGGCAGCGGCGTGCGTAGTGTTCGAGGGTTTTTTGGTCGAGGGGTTTGATGAAGCGGGGATTGATAAGTGCGGTGGAGTAGCCTTGTTTTTCGAGTTCTATGCGGGTTTGTGCGCCCATGTTGAAGAGGTCGCCTAGGGCGAGGATGGCGACGTCGTTGCCGTCGTGGATGATTTCAGCTTGGCCGATGGGGATGGGGGTGAGTTTTTCTTTGGGTTTTGCGCCTGGGCCGATGCCGCGTGGGTATCGGATGGCGATGGGGCCGTTGTGGGCTGCTGCGGTGGCGAGCATGTCGGCGAATTCTTCTTCGTCTTTGGGGGCCATTAGGACGATGTTGGGGATGCCGCGGAGGTAGGCGATGTCGAAGAGGCCGTGATGGGTGGGGCCGTCGTCTCCTGAGAGGCCGGCTCGGTCCATGCAGAAGACGACGTGGAGGTTTTGGAGGCAGACGTCGTGGACGATGGGGTCGAAGGCGCGTTGTAGAAAGGTGGAGTATATGGCGCAGAAGGGTTTTAGGCCTTTGGTTGCGAGGCCTGCTGCAAAAATGACGGCGTGTTCTTCGGCGATGCCGACGTCGTAGTATTTGGAGGGGTGTTTGGGGGAGAAGCGGTCGAGGCCGGTGCCGTTGGGCATGGCGCCTGTGATGGCGATGATTGTGGGGTCGTCGTTGGCTAGGCGTACGAGGGTGTCGGCGAAGATTTCGGAATAGGTGGGTTGGGAGGAGGGGAGGGTTTCGCCTGTTTCGGGGTCGAATGGGCCTAGGCCGTGGAATTTTTTTTGTTTTTCGAGTGCGGGTTCGAAGCCTTTGGATTTTGTGGTGAGGACGTGGAGGAGGACGGGGTAGTCTTGTTCTTTTAGGAATTCGAAGGTTTTGATGAGTGTGGGGATGTCGTGGCCATCGATGGGGCCGTAGTAGGTGACGCCGAATTCTTCGAAGAGGAGGGAGGGGAAGACCATGCCTTTTACGGCTTCTTCGGCTTTGTGTAGGGCTCGGGCAGCGAGTTTTCCTCCGATGCGCTCGAGGAATTTTCGTGCTCGATCGTGTAGGGAGGCGATGCCGGGGTTTGTGGCGATGCGGTTGAAGTAGTTGGCGATGGCGCCGACGTTTTTGTCGATGGACCATTCGTTGTCGTTGAGGATGATGATGAGTCGGCGTGTGTGGTGGGCGACGTTGTTGAGGGCTTCGAAGGTGATGCCGCAGGTGAAGGCGGCGTCGCCGCAGAGGGCGATGATGTGTTCTTGTGTGCCTCGATGGTCGCGGCCGACGGCCATGCCGAGGGCGGCGGAGAGGGCTGTGCCTGCGTGGCCGGCGCCGTAGCAGTCGTGTTCGGATTCGGTGCGGAGCATGAAGCCGTTGAGTCCTCCGGGTTGGCGGATGGTGTGGAATCGATCGCGGCGACCGGTGAGGAGTTTGTGGACGTAGGCTTGGTGGGAGACGTCGAATACGAAGTTGTCTGTGGGGGTGTTGAAGACGTAGTGGAGGGCGATGGTGAGCTCGACGACGCCGAGGTTTGGACCGAGGTGGCCGCCGGTCTTTGAGAGGTCGTAGATGAGTTTTTCTCGGATTTCTTGTGCGAGGGTGGGGAGGTGTGGGATGGGGATTTTTTTGAGGTCGGCTGGTGAGTTGATGGTATCGAGTAGCTTGCTCATGGGGGGTGTGGGAGAGTTTGTGGGGAGTGGTTTAGGTTGTCATAATGTTGGGTGATGCCAAGTTGTAAAGTTTAGGTGGGGCGCGGGCTGGGGGATGGGGGGGAGGGGGG
>JANWVL010000075.1 GCA_025056655.1 Candidatus Methylacidiphilales bacterium | reverse complement strand
AAAATTGGATACATGAAGTGTCCAAAGAGACATAAGCGAATCGGTGGTCAAACGAGGCAAGAATCACAGCGGCAGCCAGCGCTACCTGTGCAAGGCCTGCAATCGTCATTTCATCCCTCAGCCCAACCTAATCGGCTACCCGCCTAGAATCCCGCGCCAAGCAGTCGAGATGTATCTAGATAGCCACAGCTTCCGACACATCGGGCGCAATCTGCGTATCAAATGCGCAATCGGTAGCTACCTGGGTCAAGTGCGCCGGTGAACGTGCCTTGGCTGCTCCCATCCCACAGCCCACAACCGATGACGATACTTTCGTTGAGCTTGAGAGCAGTTCACATTCGTCGGGAGTAAAAAACGCGACGATCTCATCACGCAGCTCGAGCGCAGGACGCGCTGCGTGATGAGCTGGTAGATACTCTATCCCGCGATGAAGCGGTGTTGCAAGCTGTGGTGGATCAAGGGTCACGCGCATTTCAGTATTGCACCGACGGCTTCAGTGGGTATGCCGCTTTGGACTAGCGTGGCGGCTGTCTCTAGTTGCGTCGGGCAAGTCGCAGACCTATTCAGTTGAAGCAAGTCTCGCCGAGTTGCGGCGGCTCTTGATTGCTTATGCTGACGGGCGCGGTGCTTTTCGCGGTGTGTGGAGGAGCTACGGTGGTCGGGTGATTCCTTTGTGCAATGCTGGAATCGGTGGCAGCCCTTCAAGCAAGCGCATCCGGGTTATCAGAGCTATCCGCGGGACTACGCAAGTATTTGGATTTAGGCACTCCCTGAACTTGCCTTGGCCTCCCACATCCCACGGCCCCCAACCGACGACTAACCGATCGTCGAACTTGATGAGCTGTTCACATTCGTCGGAAATAAAAAATGCATCTATCTGATCAAGAATGTCAGGTGCAGGACGCACTGCTTGATGATCTGGTAGATACTTTATTCAGCGATGAGGCCGTGTGGTGCAAGCAATAGTGGATCCAAAAGAAACAAGCATTTCAGTACTGCACCAACGGCTTCATTGGGTATGCTGCTATAGATTAACAAAGGGAGACATATCTGATTACGCTGAACAAGTCACAGCCCTACTCGGTTTAAGCAAGTTTCAGGGACTTTTTATGGATTTTGTTTGCTTAAGTTGACGGTCGTAGCGTTTTTTTCAGTGTATAGAGGATCTACGACAGTTGGTTGCGTCTTTTGTGCAATGCTGTGATTGACATCAACAATTCAAGTAAACCCATATGGGTTATCAGAGCTATCCGCGAGACTATGCAAGTATTTGGATTTAGGTACTTCCTGATATATCTACAAACCGGTTAATATAGTTGTAATATGTCCTTTGGCCAAGACTATTTATTTAACACATTTACTCTCCACGATGTATAAAACAAAACGGCATGAGGCTATATATAAAATCTTTCATTCTCGTTTGATGTATACGTTTGGCTATAAATCTGCTTTATTATTTCAAAAACTATATTAGATACTTCTTTGTTTGATAAAAGTTTTCCCGCTTTTTCAATTATATTATACATTTTATTTGGCAGGAGCGATATCAATTTATTTATTATAGTTAATGCTGTCGAATGATCACGATCTTTTAAGGTTTTAATAATGGAAGTCAAAATATCCTCGTCTTTTTTAAACTGCAAGGCAACTGCAATTTTTTTATGATCGTTCTGTTCGAATAGATCTATGAATCTCCATAATAAAGATAATCCTATGTCTTCCTTTACTGATAATATGGTCAATAGCATCTTCTGCTGAAATTCTTTATCTCTTTTTACATGATCGTAGACCGAGTATAACAATTTCGAGATATCTGGCAAGTCTTCCTCATCTGAATTAAATATAATGTAATTTATCAGCCAAATTCTATCAGGGTCTTTCGTTGTCTCTATTATTTTAATCAAGCTGCTTTTAAGCTTTCGATTATCTATCAAATACAAATAATCAAGTATGTCTATTATCAATTCCTTGTTCTCTATATTATTTAAAATATATAGAGTGAATGCATCATAATATTCGCTTATATTGAATGATCTAAAAGCATCTATATTTTTACGTAAAAAAGCATAGAAGAAATTATTTTTATGTATAACGGCTGATTTGAAGTAGTGTAGTAGTAAATCTAACTTAGGATCATTTAAAACCATTCTGGTTACTTCCATCATAAATTTTTCATTAAACAGGGTAAAAGATAATCTTATCGAATCGATGCTTATTTCTCTCAAATTATCACATTCTTTTCCACACATAGAATTAACATAATTATCATATAAAATTAAGTCAACAAAGTATTCAGATAAGTATATGATTGATTTCTGAAGCCAGTCATGGTAGTATTCACATAATTTAGGGTTGTCATCAGACAAATTATAATATAATTCATCGTCTTTTTTGTTTTTATAAATATTGTCACAATATATTCTTGTTAAAATATTAGCCATAGATTTAATAATTATTCCTGGAAGAATGCTACATTCTCTCATGCATATTTGAGTTAAGAGATCATACTCTTTGATTCCACCAATTTCTCCAATCCTTTCAATTACCATTTTCTTTATATCATCATCCAAATCCTTATTTAAAGCGCTTATTAGTATATTAATAATTCCAGGATTATCGCACTGGCATATTGCTTCAACAATGATTTTTACATTTTCTTTATGATAAGACAATCTCTTCGCTTCGTTATAAAAATATTCTAATGTTGCTGATAAGTATTCTACACTACGTTCAGATCCAATATTCCCTATTGCGGAAATTATATAATCAAAACGATCATTTCCGTGTTTAAGTATAAAATCAAAGATATCCTCATCTATTTTATCTTTTATCTTCCCAACTTTTCCCATCATAAAGATAATTGTTCCTGTATAAGACACACAGTCCTTTTCAATTTCCTCACCGATCTTATCTAATCTCTTCTTATCGCCATCTATTAAATATAATCCCAACAATGCTCCAATTTTGCAGTCTACAATATCACTATTTTCGTATATTTCTAAAATTTCATAAGCGAGTGGAGACTTAGATAATCCTAAATAGATCAAATCGATTAGCAATGATTTATTAATATCCAGAAATTCATTCTCGTCTTTTAATATAACACGGTTTGTTAATATCTTAGAGGCAACGTCAGGGTTGTTTATGACATTTTCTTTAATTTCATTGCTATTGTAATTTATTATATCACTCAGAATGAGATGCTTAAAAAACTGGTGCGATTGCATCATGTCTCTTATTTTAATTCAATCGCGTTAATTGATAAAGGCATAATAATGATTAGATTAGCGGCGCTTATATAAAATACTTAAATATATACAAAAAATAAATATTTTATATAATTATTTCAACTGATTTTATACAAAAACATATATGATGTTTTGATGTATAAAAATAAAACCCAATCATTATGTTTATGATATTTATATTGCAATATCATTATTTAGTCAGTGTAATTAATTGAGCTTAATATTGTATAAAAACGCAGTGTTTATATTTGAATTATTTGTTTATACTTCAATTATTTGCGAATAAAATTGTATGCATGAAGCGTCCAAAGACTTATAAGCAAAACAGTGGTCAAACAAAGCAAAAATCACAACAGTAGTTAGTGCTACTTGTTCAATGCATGCAATCGTAATTTCACGCTTCAGCCCAACTTAATCGGCTACCCGCTTAGAATTTCACGCCAATCTTTTCATATATACTAGATATCTACGGCTTCAGAGGCATCGAGCGCAATCTGCCTGTCAAGTGATCAATTGATAGCTGACTGAGTCAGACGCATTCGTTATCGTGCTTTGGTCCATAACTCCACGCTCCTCTAACCGAAGAATAACTCATCATTGAGATTGTTAAGCTATTTACATTCGTCAGGAGTAAAAAATACGGCTGTCTCATCAATCGTGTTAAGCGAAAGGTACGCTGTATGATGAGCAGGTAGATACTCTACACGCGATGAGGCCGTGGTGCAGACAATGGTGGATACAGAAAAACAGGCATTTCAGTACTGCACCGACGGCTTTATTGGTTATGCTGCTTTGGATCACCGTGGGGCTGTCTCTAGTTGCGCCGGGCAAATCGCAGACCTATTCATTTGAAGCAAGTCTCGCCGAGTTGCGAGGGATCTCGCTCGCTTAGGCCGACGGGCGCGGTGCTTTTCACGATGAGTGGAAGCGCTGTTGCGGTCGGTTGAATTCTTTGCACAATGATTGAAAAATCAGCAATTCAAGTAAACGTATACGGGTTATCAGAGCTGTTCGCGGTATGAAGCAAGTATTTGGATTTATCTACCACCCACAATTATCCATGAAATTATCTTTAAATGCAATCACAAGTAGCTAACTATGTCAATTGTACTGCTGAGAGTACTGTCATTTCTATCACACGCACATAACGTATCGTTAACTATATTTTTGATTGATAAACAACTTACATTGGCCTAGATTAAAAACTCTCTTCCCGAAAATATTTGAGAAGTAGTTGACTTTAAAAACAATGGGGGTTACTTCACGCAGCTAAACTAAAAACATCTCGTCGTTTATTGTAGAAGTAAACTTACTAAGAGATATTATCAATTCTGATATTGATGGATAATCAGATGAAATCTTCGTTATTGTTTTTAGTATTTTATGTATAATATCACCTTGGTCTAATTCCATCAATACATTCATTATCGCTTTAACATGATCATCTTGGCGTGTACTTTTTATTACCTCCAATGCCGGTTGAATAATATTTTC
>JANWVL010000074.1 GCA_025056655.1 Candidatus Methylacidiphilales bacterium | reverse complement strand
GAAAGAATGTAGCTCAAAGGTCCAAGTTGTCTTTTGCTCTCCCAAGTAGTGAGCTGCACGACTTGTGCGTCAAAGCCAATACCGGCGAGTTGGATGAAGCGTCGATGATCCAAGCGCGGGAGATCTATATGTCGTATTTTATTTTGCAAAATGATAGACCAAGCTTCATCTAGTCTTGCTGGAATCCTGATTTCATGGGCAAAGACATTCATCGTGCCAAGCGGAAGCACACCCACTTGTATCGCACCTCTCTCTAGCATCGAAAAAGGGATACCGTTTATCACCTCATTCAAAGTCCCATCTCCACCTGCTGCGACAATCGTGCTGTAACCACTTCTGATGGCCTCCAAAGTAAGAGGTAAAGCATCTCCGATGGATTGAGTTTCAAAAATCGTTGCTCGTCGATTGACGATCCGACTAAGTTGATTCAGCACTTGCGCGGCTTTTTCACTATTTGCGGTAGGATTGAAAATTATAGCTATCCGACGTTCATCTGACATAGAACTAGCCCCTGATCTCCACCGTGGCGTGTAATTTCTGACGCGTAAGATGATCCAGCGACAGCAAGACACTACCCCATATCGCTGTGATGAAGACCAGTATTGGAATTTGAAGGAGTGTAGGCATAGAGTAGATCAAAATGGTCATCGGAATCCAAAAAGACCAGTTTGTAATGAGAAACGGAATCACTCTTCGGGCATAAATTCCTTTTCTTTGTTGCCATAATTTTGAAAACGAAAAACCCGCATCGCGCCATTCAAAGACAGCAGCCATATACGGGGCAATGATTAGTGGTGCATAAAAAAATTGGTCGAGGATAACCTTTTTGAGGATTGTAAGAGGGTCGGGTTCTGTCCCGAAAAGTGCGTTCTGTATAGCGTAAAGACGATCTGCCCCCATGCCCCCAATACCGATGACAACGAAAAGGAAAAGCGCATCAGATACGTTTTTGCGTTTCCACTTCCCTTTTTGAAGAGTGTAAACTCTCAATACCTCAGCCAGCAATCCACCTGCAAAGCCGGTCATAACGAAAGACGCAGCTAGACCGCCCGCACTTCTAAAATGAGCTAATGCTTCAAGGAGAGTTACAGTCGGTGGATAAAAAAAGTATGCGAAAACAAAAATCGCGATGATTGTTTGCCCGCCGAGACAAGGAAGTAGGTTTTCTTTTGCTGCGCTCAAACTCAGACGAAAAGCCTGTCGCCATGGATGGTCATGATGAGACATTGCGGTCGCTAGGCTAGCTTGCAAAGAAACAGGTTGGCAATTGCCCATTCAAAAGCGCGACGCCACGTGCATTTCCAAATCGTCTTTATCGACTACCATAAATACTTGGAAAGATTATGCATCGCCTAAGTGATTACGATTTTGATCTGCCGGAGGAACTGATTGCGACCAATCCGACTAGCCGTCGCGACGCCTCTCGATTGATGGTTCTGAGGCCATCTGAAGGTCGGTGGGAACATCGTTTTTTTTATGAGTTACCTCAGATTCTGAATCCGCAAGAGGATCTCTTAGTCTTGAACGATAGCCGGGTGATTCCGGCATATCTAGAAACAGAGGATAGGTCTATTCAACTTCTGCTAACAGAAGCCGTATCTTCGCAGGAATGGATTTGTCTTGCCCAGCCCGCTAAAAAACTAGCACTGGGAAGAAGTCTAGTATTTAGGCGCCACCAAGGAGGCCGGATTGAAGCCAAGGTGACAGAGATTTTATCTGATGGCCGACGTCGTTTGCTTTTCAGCGAATCATTTAATCCGGAGGATATAGGAGACACACCGCTGCCGCCATATATTTTAAAACGCCGCGCGGCACTACAGGAACAAATACGCAAAATCGAAGATCGCGAACGATACCAAACAATCTATGCCCGCAGAGACGGCTCAGTAGCTGCCCCGACAGCCGGTCTCCATTTCACAGCCGAGTTGTTGAGTCAATTTCGTTATGCAACGGTGACTCTGCATATAGGCGTCGGCACATTTCGGCCAGTAAAGGTGGAAAATATTCACGATCATGTGATGCATACTGAACAATACGAAATACCAGAAGGCTTTGAAGAGGCTTACACACAAGCAAAGCGTGTAGTGGCTGTAGGAACTACTTCGATGCGTGTGTTGGAATCTGCGCCTAACTTAAGTCCACACAAGGGGAGCACATCTATTTTTATTAAACCCGGCTTCGAATTTAAACGCGTAGATGCGTTAATTACGAATTTTCATTTACCCCGATCCACTTTGCTCATGCTCGTCGCAGCGTTTGCAGGGTATGAATTTATGAGAGCCGCCTACAATGAAGCGATAAGGGAGCGCTACCGTTTTTTCAGCTACGGGGATGCGATGTTGATTTTGCCTTAAGCTTCGGTCTCAAGGGTGGTGGGTTTGAGTTGAACTTAACTTGCCACCCCAAGAAAGGATGCGGGACTTCGCGGAGGCAGACTCGGCGGCTTCGATGTGGCCTAGCTTCATCTCGATCATTGATAGGGTTGTCCACAAGACCGGGTCGTTGGTGTTTAGCGCGATTGCTTTTTGAATCGCTTCTGCTGCCTGCGAGTAGTGAGAGAGCTTGTAGTGTGCCATGGCTAGCGCTTGCCAGGCGTCTACATTTTGTGAATCTAGTTGAATTGCCCTTTCGTAACAACGCACCGCCTCATGAAGTTCACCAACGGCTAGGGCGTCGTTGCCTTTTTCGATCCATTCTGTAGAGGTGCTCATCCTAAGTTTACTTTGGAGTGTCTAGAGAGTATTGCAACAATAGCTTCGACGAGAGCGGGTATAGTGTGAGGAGAGGCTTCGATGTCTGGCTTGCAGCCGAATTCATAAAGCGTAGCACTCGTGATAGGGCCGATGGAAGCGAGTAGCGGCCTCGAATCCGGGGGCGCTTTGAGTTTAAGTTTAAACCAGTGCTGAACCGTGCTCGAACTAGTGAAGGTAATGCAATCTGCGCCGTGAGATTCATAGTCTTTGATGACCCATTCTGGAATTTGAGTTTCAGGCCGAGTATAATAAACTTGCCATTCTTCAACTGAAAATGCGGCTTCTCGAAGAAGCTTTGCCAAGGTCTCTGTTGCAAGATTGCTCCGGGGAACTAAAATCTTTGCCTTAGAAGGAAGGCTGTTGATTAAAGCCCGCGCAAGGGACTCAGTTGTGTATTGAGAGGGCATTAAGCTAGGAGAAAGATGATATGTCTTCAGAGCTTCTGCAGTGCCTGGCCCGACGACGGCAATTGAGAGTGATCCCAGTGCACGGATATCGGAGTGTTGTTGAAAGAAATGTTGAAAAAAATAAACGACTGCGTTGGGACTGGTGAAGACTAGCCAATCGTAGTGGTCGGAGAGTTTGTGGATTTGGGATTTTTGAGCCGAAGAAAGTTCTGAAGGTTCTGTGCGGATGGTCGGGATTTCTAGAATCTGGGCGCCTAAAGACCGGAGCTGAGCCGAAAGTGCACTAGCTTGAGCGCGAGTGCGGGTGACGACGATGCGTTTCCCGAACAATGGCTTGTTTTCGTACCAATTCATTTTTGCGCGCAGATGAACGACGGGCCCGATCACACAAACGGCTGGCGGCTTGAATCCAACTGCCTCTGCAAGATCGGTAATGTTCTCGAGTGTGCCAGTGAGAGTTTGCTGTCGAGGCAAAGTGCCCCACCTGATTAATGCGATAGGGGTCTTGGGATCGGCTCCATTTTTGGTTAGAGCAGCGGTGATTGCTCGCAAATGCTCTACTCCCATGAGGATGACTTTTGTGCCATGTAGAGCGGCTAAGGCGTCCCACTGAATGGTGGGTTCGGGCTTGGTTGGATCTTCATGCCCCGTGAGGATGGTAACAGATGAAGCGTATTCGCGGTGTGTTACGGGGATACCAGCATAAGCTGGGACACCAATGGCTGAGGTCACTCCTGGAATGATCTCAAAGGGGATATTAGCATTTGTTAAGACTTCTGCTTCTTCTGCTCCGCGGCCAAAAAGAAAGGGATCGCCGCCCTTTAGACGAGCGACGATGCGACCAGGGCAATAAGCCTGCAGTAAGAGGTTGTGGATTTGATCTTGGGTAAGAGTATGTCGAGAGGATTGTTTGCCTGCGTAAATAATATGGGCGTTAGGTTTTGCAAATGAGAGAATTTCGGGATTGACGAGATAGTCATAAATTAGGTGATCGGCAGCGGAGATGATTTGCAAAGCGCGAATTGTAAGCAGACCTACATCGCCGGGGCCGCATCCTACTAGATAAACACCGGAGCGAACGTGAGCAGGAAATAAAAAATCATGAGCGAGGGACATAAGAGGCGGAGGATTGTTCAAAAAGCTTTGCGAGACGCTGTGCCAATGTAACAGGAGACGTATCTGGAGGTGCTGAAAGGCCGTATTTACGTGGCGCGAAGCCAGCGGGCTCGAAGAAAGCCTGAATTGAGGCAGCGTGCGTTTGGTATTCAGCGAAGGCGGCAACAGGAGCAAGGCATCCTCCTCCTAGAGCCTGGAGAAAAGCGCGTTCAGCCGTTACAGCCTGAGCTGTGCGAGGATCATGTATGGGAAGTAGAAGGTCTTGAATGAGTTTATCGTCTTGACGTGTCTGGATCGCTAATGCCCCTTGTCCTGGAGCCGGCAGAAGAACATGCAAGGGAATAGGAGCAACGAAGATTTCCTTGGGAACAGAGAATGAGAGGCGAGCCAGCCCCGCTCGTGCCAGAATAATGGCATCCAAGGATGGATCTTGTATGAGTTTTTGGATTCGAGTTCCAACATTACCGCGAATAGGCCGAACGCAGAGATCCGGCCTGATAGCAAGAATCTGCGAGCGACGACGAGGACTACCCGTGCCAATCGTAGAATGTTCAGGTAGATCGAGAAGAGGATTGAACGAAGTTGTGGGCATCTTGGAAATGAGGAGATCTTCTGCAAAAACTCGCTTGGGAATAGCGGCGACGATAAGGGTATCATGGGTAGAAGCGGTGGGTAAATCTTTGAGACTATGAACAACCATATCCACTTGTTTTTCTAAAAGCGCATTTTCAAGAGCACCCGTGAACCAACCCTTTTCAAAGGACGTCGGCTGAGCAGCATCAGGTAAGGATTGCAGTTCATCACCATAGGTAGAAATGGTCTTTAGGGTGATGTTCAAATCTGGATGATAATGAAGAATCTGATCGCAGATTTGCGTTGACTGGGCGATAGCAAGAGGACTCCCTCGAGTGCCGATAATTATCGAGGTCATGCGACAGTAAGCTTAAAGATTGTTCTAATAATATCAAAACTTTGATTAAGCTTCTTAAGCCTTCTTGACAATATTCAGACGTTTTTTGATACTGCAGGTATTATGCCTAGAGAAACTATTATCCTCGAATGCACGGAAGCTGCTAAGGAAGGCAAACCACCATCTCGTTACAAAGGAAGTCGAAATAAGAAGCTGCAACAAGAGCGGATCGAACTCAAAAAATACAACCCTTATCTCAAGCGTAGGACGCTGCATCGTGAAATAAAGTAGTATCAGGCATATCGTGCGATCCTCTTCTAAAGGTTCATCTGCGGTATTACCAAAGGATACCCACTCCTCCCCTGTCTTAGCTCCTAAGCCAGAAGCAATCGCTTGGTTGCAACATCATGGCTACCGTGTTACTCAAGCACGGGTGATTATGATCCAGATCCTGCTTGCTTCAGCAAGGCCGATCACCCTTGCATCGCTCGAAGGAACAGCATCCAGCTTGACGTCTATTAACTTCACCACGGCTTATCGTTTCCTTCGCGATCTCGAGTCCAGAAGGCTCCTACAAATGCACGTATGGAAAGATGGCCAAACGCGATACGAGCTGCGCACGGGAGCAAGACATGCTGGTTGTTCAGAGCACGATCATCATCATTATGTGATTTGTAACGTTTGTCAGACTACTCATCCCATCCCCTCAACCCAAGGCATCGAGGACTTGCAGAGAAAAATTGAAACAGAATTAGGCTTTAGTTCCCTCGCACATGTTCTTGAGTTTTTTGGGACATGTCGGGATTGCTCCTCACGCACAAAGACAAACGTTCAAAAGCTCAACAAAAAAACAAAAAAGTCCACCGCCCGCCTGAGATGAAAACACCCTGTGAACTCGAACCTCAAATCAAAAAAGCTCTGGAAAATAATCTTCTTTCTCCATCCAGCGTTGAAAATCTTCTAGCTTACTTAGCCCAGCCTGACCTTACGCCAGTCGAGCACGCTTCCATAGCAGAGCTTGTTGAGACGCAACAATTCACGGAGCTTAATAACCGTTTCTACAAACATCTTGCTTTCGGCACGGGTGGAATACGAGGTCGAACAATAGCCCATAAAGTCACCCAAGCAGAGCTCGGTAACCGCGCAACTCCCAATCCACCAGAGCATCCAGCAACAGGCACGGCGGTCATCAATACGCGCAACATCCGCCGGGCCGCTTTAGGATTGGGTCAATATTTGAAAAAAGCCTTTCCTGGTATTGAGCCCCTGAAGGTCGTCATCGCTCATGATACGCGCCATTTTTCTCCCCTCCTTGCTCGCACTTCAGCTGAAGCGCTCGCTTCGCTCGGCATACACGCTTATTTGTTTTCTGAGGATCGCTCTACACCCCAGCTTTCATTCACTGTTCGACATCTTCAAGCTCATGCAGGGATTGTGATTTCAGCAAGTCACAACCCGCCACACGATAATGGCTTCAAATGTTATTTTTCGGATGGAGGTCAACTTGTCGAACCCCACGCTTCCGCAGTCATCGCGGAAGTTAAAGCACTTACGACGGCATCCCCACCGCCTCAAACCACTAATTCGAAAGGGCAAATCAAATACCTGAGTTCTGATGCCGATCAGGCTTATCTACAGGCTCTACAAGAGGTAATTCTTGACCACGAACTCCTTGCCTCATCCGCCTCAAAACTTTTAATCACATACACGGCGCTTCATGGAACTGGAGCACGAATAATCCCCACACTTTTGAAATCGCAAGGATTTACTCTGCACACTGTAGCTGAGCAAATGCGCCCCGATGGGGAATTCCCAACAGTCGCCTCCCCCAACCCTGAGAATGCGGAGGCCCTCACTATGGCTATCGAATGTGCTAAAAACAACGGCTCTTCACTTGTCATCGCTACTGACCCAGACTGTGATCGCATGGGGATCGCCGTCCGCGATCGATCAGGGGAATTCCACACCCTTACCGGGAACCAAATTGGCTCAATCCTCGCCTACTATCGAACTTCTACCCACTTTCGTCTTGGCCTTCTAAACGCATCGAATGCATCTCGCGCTGTGCTTATCAAAACTTTTGTTACAACGGATCTTCAAGCAGCCATCGCCCAGCATTTCGGACTTCGACTCGTGAATACATTGACTGGATTCAAATACATCGGCGAAAAGCTGCTCGAATATGAAAAAGCCGCACAAATACCGGATTATGCTCGACAACCTCTGAATATTCGTCGCTCAGCACTCCTCTCACGCTCATCGTATTTCGTCTTTGGCGGAGAAGAAAGCTACGGATACTCTGGCGGTGATTATGTTCGCGATAAAGACGCAAACGCTGCAGCATTAATGATCGCCGAGGCTGCTCTATACGCGCAGTCTCAAAACCTAACGCTGCTTGAGTATCTCGATAAAATCTACTTACAATTTGGATATTATATCGAGAAGCTCGGAACTCTGACTTTTGAAGGCGCAACCGGTGCGACCACCATCTCTCGCCTGCTTAAATCCTATCGTGAGAGTCCTCCCCAAACGATGCAAGGGCTTGGTGTCACTCAAATTCAAGACTTCGAGCGTCACGACTTCTTCGATGCCGATGGAAAAGCGATTCCCAAAGAGATGATGCTGATTTACACGCTTGCCGATGGTTCAAGAATGGCCGTAAGAGGATCAGGCACTGAACCAAAAATTAAATTTTATTTCTTCACAAAAGCTGCGGTTCCCTCACCTGAAAGCCTTCCAGAGGTGAAAAAACGCTGTCAGACCTTTCTCAACAGTTGGTGGCAACAGGTGCAAGAAGACGTAAAACGCCGCACCGCACAATAACTATCTTCTGCCTTTATTCATGAGCTTTTGGAAGAAACTCATCCAAAAATTTATCCCTTCCCGACCTGAGCAAGATATAGATTGGGAAGCTCTATTGATCGAGGCTGACCTCGGTGTCTCCCTGTCCTTGCAGCTCGCAGAGGAGTTGCAACGCCGAAAACTGCACCGATCCCCCGAAGATGCTGAGAGCTTTTTGCGAGAATTCCTCATCCAATTAACCACTCCACCAATTTTAACCTCGCCTAACGAACGCCCAGAGGTCATTCTCCTAGTAGGTGTAAACGGCTCTGGTAAGACGACGACTGCAGCTAAGCTTGCATATCGCGCGAAAAAACAAGGACGTCTAGTTTCATTGGCAGCCGCAGATACTTTTCGAGCCGCTGCAGTTGATCAACTCGCCGTGTGGGGCGAGCGCCTTCAAATCCAGGTCCTAGCTGGCCCGCCCAATTCTGATCCAGCCGCTGTCGCCTATCGCGCCTTAGAACTAGCTCTAAAAGAATCGCATGATTTATTGATCGTGGATACGGCAGGCAGGCAACCAAACAAGCACAACCTGATGCAGGAGATAGCAAAAGTTAAACGCACTCTCAATAAACTCATGCCCTCAGCACCCCATCACATTTGGCTCGTCGCGGATGGCACATCGGGCTCCCACGTTCTCGATCAAGTCAAAGAATTTCATACAGCTCTCTCCCTCACCGGGCTTATTATGACAAAATGCGACTCTTCAGCACGACAAGGAATGATCGCTGCCGTTCGCCATGAATACAAGATCCCAACCCTATATACCGCTTCAGGAGAGTCACCTGAAGATCTTGATCCTTTTGATCCGCAGCGTTACGTGACGGAATTTTTTCAACGCTGAAGTGCATGCCTTCTACTTCTTCATCTTGGCCAGAGGCAAACGATTACCGGTTTATGAAGCAAGCGTTGCGTCTGGCATCGCGAGCCAAAGGCCTTACATCGCCCAATCCTACAGTCGGCGCTGTGATCGCATACAAGGGGCAAGTTGTCGCTCAAGGTTATCATCGCGGTGCTGGACAACCCCACGCTGAGATTGTAGCGATCCAAAACGCCCACCGTGCGGGTTATCGCAATCTGTCTCGCTGCACACTATATGTGACGCTTGAGCCATGCAGCACCTTTGGTCGCACGCCTCCATGCACAGATGCAATCATCCAAGAGAAGTTTCAACGCGTGGTTATCGCAGCTTTAGACCCGAATCCTCAACACAGCGGCCGTGCCCTCTCTCTTCTCAAACAAGGAGGCATCCAAGTAGAGCATGGATTGCTGGCTGAAGAAGCAAACTTGTTGAATCGAGATTTTAATTTTTACATCGTCAATCGCATGCCATGGGTCGTGGCTAAATACGCAATGAGCTT
>JANWVL010000073.1 GCA_025056655.1 Candidatus Methylacidiphilales bacterium | reverse complement strand
TTCATAGAGGGGGAGGATATTCCAGCGGATGCGTTCCTCGATGTCATCGAGTAGGAATCGTATGGGAGGATAATTGGTGAGGAATGGGAGATGAATGAATGGTTTATGAATCAAGTGGTAAGGCCAGATTCGTTTGTATTTATCTCGAGGGACACCAGGAGGTCTTTTGTTGCCCATCCAATAGGCGACGAGGGCTCCCTCTTTTTCGAATTCACGTGCTGTATGATTGAGATGCCAACTATTCATCCCCGCGAAGAGGGCACGGATGGGGGAGGGGGAGTTCATGATTTTAACTTTCTGCGCGATGCCATTGCTTCCTTTTTCTTAAAAAGATCCAGGTGCCCAAGACAGGTCCCAGCAACCAGCAGTTTGCAGCGTATGCCTGTAACATTGCGGATAAGTCGTGCTGCTGGATCATGAACACTGACGTTATAGGAATCAATATGGCTCCTAAGAGAGTAAGACTGACGAGAGGTTCTTGTTTATGGGCGCGTAAATAGGTGGCGTAAGATATTAGAAAATGATTGGCTAGACTTGCTAGGATGAGGTTGGAGAAGTGATGAGGCTCTAAAAATCGAGAAGCGAGTCGAGGATAGATTTGTTGTAGGATGACTAGTGCAAGAAGGACGATGAAATTGAGGAATAAGAGGACTAAGGTTGACTGTGTCAAAGAACGTATAAAGAGCCTGTCAAGCGGCTTCCATTTTCGTTGAGCGACAAATTCACACATTTGTGGGCTTTTGGTGTAAATCCAAGCAAGGCTAACGCTCGATACAGCAGCTAATAAATTTGAACTCATTCCCAATCTTCCTGCGGCTGATGGTGAATCGAAATGGAAGACAATCGGATTTAGAAGTTGGAACATTAAATATCCGTTAATGAAGCTGAGTGCACTTCGCCATTGCATTGGCCAAATTTCTTTCATCCATTTGAGTGATTCGTGAATCACAACTTCGAAAAAGATTTGTTTCAAGAAGCGACTATAACGATATAACAGCCATAGCGTGAGATAACCAAGTGAGGCTAAGTTTGCCAAAGCAGCGGCATAGAGTTTCCCGCCTGATATCAGGGTGGTCCACATGGCGAGGGTCATGCTGATAGTTGAAAAAAAACGGGCTTGAGCTATTTCCTCTACTTTGCCGCACCCTTCGATCAGGTTGAGCAAGAGATTGAGTATAAAAAGTCCTAGTGTGGTAATGACTAGAAGAATCCAGGGCAATTTCCAGGAGACTCCTGAGTTATCGTTTGAGAAGAGTGTCCATCCTAAGAGGGTGATGACTGTGAATGCAAAAGGGAGTATTGAGAAATAAAAACGCGCGGCTTTGCGAAAAAGCGAAGCTAGACGAGAGAGTGCGGCGGGGTCACCAGTTAGTGTTCCAGTGGGTTCCCATTGTAGTTTGGCTTTTTCATGGCCTGCATAGAGCAGTAGGACATTCCCAATTCCTAACTCAAAAAAAACTTGGGCTGCTATCAAGCTCCAGAAGGTATAATAGTATCCCTGCTCTGTCGGGCTCAGAACTGTAGCAATCAGGAGAAGAGAAATTGGACCGATGAATAGGGACCAAAATTTACTGCCGGCACTGAAGAGGATAGCGCGATCCACTCCGATTTTTTTAAGTAGACTTTTCATTCCAACTCGGAAAGTTAAAGTGCTTAATAGCTCGCACTGCTTAGTTCTTTTCGGCTGCCTAAGATTTTTTTAAGGAGTGAACAAATCCAATCACACTTCAGTAAAGGACAAATGAATAAGGCAAGTGAGCAAAATAAAAGGCCTCTCCGAAATCCCGAAACACTTGCTATTCTCAAACAATAGGACCGCCAGTAAATGCTCGGTCGATCGGTGCCTCTAAGAATCGTGGCAAGCATTCTTATCAACAGTGGACGTCCGAGCCACGCTCTATAGACGCTACGCAGAGATTGATAGAGTTCCTGTTCGACTCCCTCTAGCTCAATTAGTGAGGTCATTCCGAATAGTAGTTTCCATCGGCTCCAGCTCTGCGGGTCGTATCCACCGGATTCGAACATTTGTTGGGGATAGAGAAGGATGTTGAGTCCATCACGAACCCCTACGAACTTCATCGCAACGTGCGGGCCTAGGCTGTAAACTGTATGATAGCCGACATTGAGATACTTCAAAGCTAAGGGGCGGTTTACGATAGTAGAGGACAAGTGCAGAAAGTTGCTGATGATCCACGAATTTTCACAGAGCTTAGATAGTGAGCTTAGGGAGGAGATTTTTTGGGGGCGATGGATGTTTATTTCAGGATGATTGCAGCCGGATTGAATCATCAGTGTGTGTTCATCGGCTTCCGCTATAGCTTGGAAAGCTGTTTTGATAGCATCAGCGAGGATGGGATCGTCATCGCCTAGCCACCAGATCCATGAGGTTTGAGCAAGTTCAAGCGTTCGGAGAATATTTGCACACATTCCGATGTTGGCTACATTTGAATGATAATAAAATCGTCCCTGAATAGGCTCGACGAGAGGTCTAATTGTGTTGAGGAGGTTGGGGTCACCGGCGTTATTTAAGACAAGCAAATAAACGCGCGGGTCGTTGAGTTGAGGCAAGAGTCTTTTGATTTGTGTGATCAATGCTTGTGTCCTGTTAAAGGTTGGAATGGCGACTGTCAGGACAGGGGTTGTTACTGAGTTGATGGTCAATTTTTCAGGGTCCATATTTCGTAACTTTCATCGAGGACAAAGGCGGCGTGGAAAGTTGCTATGTGGATGCAGCAGGAGTTGAGAAGTGGGGTGAAAGGTTGTGCGAATTGGGTGTCGAAAACGAAGAGAGCGTTCCTTTTTGTTATCCAGTTTTGAAGGTCTTGATGGATGTCTTTGGGGGATCGTTTTCGATGGCGGTCCCATTTGACAAAGGTGCCGAATTCTCCGCGGTTGAGGTAGTAGATGGGGCGTCCGAGCTGGTAGGCGATGGAAGAGACGGTGTAGTCGATTCCGCCGACGAGTTGGAGGCTCGGATTTTTTTTAAGCTCTTCTCTTATGATTTCTGCGGCTAGGGGTGCGGCGCTGAAGGGATGTCGGATGTCCTTAATCAGGTGTCTGACGCCGCCTAGCATGCTTAGAACCATGATGGTGACGAGAGTCCACCGTCTTAAATTATCCCTTAGCCAATCGCGGTCCCGACTCATCAACGCTAGGATTATAAGGAACCAATGTCCGTTGTGGCGATAGCCGCCGGAGTAGATACAAAGACTGATGGTTAAAAAGATCGAGAGGCTTGTTAGGAGGAGGATTTTTGTGTTTCGCGAGCTTTTTCGAAGCAAGATGGTGAGGATGATTAGAAAGAGGAGGGTGAAGAGAAGATTGGGGATCTGCGTGTGGGGATGATTTTCCCAGAAGTAAGGCCAGCGGAAGGTGATCGGGGCTAATGTTGAGAAGAAGCGAGTGATGGCGGTGGTGAGATCGCTCCATCGGGGAAGCTGGCTTAAATAAGTGGGATGAAAAAAATCTTGTTGCGGAGAGGGGATTGTGAGCCAAGCGGCAAGAGCGAGGTTGGAGGCAAAGATTAATCGGGTGCGCAGGCAGCCCTCGCGCTGCAGCTCAAGATTTAGCCAGTAGATTAGGGTCAGGACCCATCCGTAGAGGCTGGTGAAAGCGACAAGAAGAGCTGCTGCGACCCTTAATGGGCGTGGAGGCGCGAGGAGCGCGATCATCCATAATAAACAGGCCAGGGAATAGGTGCGCGCGATGATTCCGTATTCGTATAAGAAGAAGTAGGAAAATAGGCTTAGTAGGCGCAAGGGAAAGTTTAGCGGGCAGAGGATCAGCCACAGGGTGGCTGTGCCGGCGGCGATGGTGGCTTGGGTGATCCAGAGGGCGTCGGGACCGCTCAAGCCGCTTTTTGAGATGAGCCTTAGTAGGAGGTGCCATAGGGGGGGGTGCCCCTCGTAGCGCAGGTTATGGAGCATTTCTGAGAGTGACGCTGAGTCGGCTGCTAGCATGTAGGCTTGGGCTTCGTCTCGCCACGGCTCATGGAAGTGTCCGAGGTAGAGAAATAGGAGCCAGAGGAAGAAGTAGGTGAGCAATGGCTTAGAACGGATTAGGGTCTCGAGCGATGGCATCAGGAGATATTTTGGTTGGATAGACTGGTGGAGTCATCACAGAGGGCAATATAATTTTGATCTCGATTTGATGGGATAGGTCGGGCAATTAGGGAGCATCTATGGTGTATTTGGTGAAATGTGGTGTGGAGTGGCTGTTAGGAGTAGAAGGGAAGTTATCGGAGATCTCTGAAGAGTGCGTGAGGGCATATTTGGAAGGCCGGGTATCGGTTGGGGAACTTGTGGGGGTTCGAGGAGCTGAGCGGTTTTTGTCTGATGATGCGGCGCTTGCGGCGCCATTGCTTGAGCAAGAGATCTGGGGTGCTGGGGTGACGTATGCGCGGAGTCAAGCTGCGCGAGTGAGTGAATCTCAGGGATCAGCTAGTCTTTATGATAAGGTATATGTCGCTGAGCGTCCGCATCTTTTTTTCAAAGGGCTAGCTTGGAAAGCAGGTGGGCATCGTGATTATGTGGGGTTTCGGGCTGATTCTTCGTGGAGTGTGCCTGAGCCGGAATTGACGCTTGTGATTTCGCCGCAAGGGAAGGTGATAGGGTTGACGTTGGGCAACGATGCGACGGCGCGGGATATTGAGGCGAGTAATCCGCTTTATTTGTCTCAGGTGAAGATTTATGAGCATTCTGCTTGTTTTGGTCCGAGGATGCTTATTTTTGATAATCCTCCCGATTGGCGGAATTGGACGATCGAGATGGAGATTGAGCGCGCTGGAGAGCGGATTTTTCAAGGGGCGGTGTCGTTGGGGCAATTGAGGAGGTCATGGGATGAGCTTGTGAGTTGGTTGTATCGTTTTCAGGATTTTCCGCATGGTGCGGTGTTATTGACGGGCACGGGCATTGTTCCTCCCGACTGGTATTCAATGAGGGAGGGGGACTTGATAAAAATTCATTGCGAGCCGTTGGGGACGCTGGTTAATTATGCGAGGCAGATAAATTCGAAGAAATAGTGGATGGGTTGCTTAATTGAATTCTTTGTTCTAGCCTGGAAGGCATGAGGGAGTGCAAGGTCGGTGTTTTGGTTGTGGGGTTTGTGATAGGGTTTTTTGGCTGTGTTTTGGGTTATGCGCAAGGGATTGTTCTTTCGGATCGTGATGCTCTATACATTGGGAAGAAAATTTGGAAAAATGAGTGCAAAGGAACGGTGGAGGGATTGACTTCGTGGAATGAGGGTGAGGAGTTTGCTTCGCTGGGGATTGGGCATTTTATTTGGTATCCGAAGGGGCAGAAGATTCGGTATTACGAAAGTTTTCCGCTTTTGATGAAATACTTTGAGGAGTTGGGGATTTCCAAGCCTTCGTGGCTGCATTCGACGGCGAGATGTCCGTGGCCAAATCGCGCGGCGTTTATGCGGGATTTGGATTCACCGCGGATGCGTGAGTTGAGGGAGTTTCTCGTTCGCACTATTCCATATCAGGCTCGCTATATGGCGAGGCGGCTTGAGAATTCACTGCCGAATATGCTTCGGAATATTGAAGATCCTGTGACGCGTGAGCGGGTGCGTTTTCAATTTAACCGCGTGGCTTCGCATCCGCATGGTATTTATGCATTGATGGATTATGTGAATTTCAAGGGGGAAGGGTTGAAGCCACAAGAGGAGTATAATGGCCATCGTTGGGGATTGATGCAGGTTCTCAAACATATGCGTGGCACGGAGCGTGGGGCTGCGGCGTTACGAGAGTTTTCGGATGTGGCGATTGCAATATTGACACGACGCGCTTTGAATGCGCCGCCGGGGCGCAATGAAATGCGATGGTTGCCGGGTTGGCGCAATCGTTGTCTGACGTATCGCTTGGATTGAGCGTGATGAAAGTTTTGCTTTGGGATATTGATGGGACGTTGATTTGTTCTGGGCAAGCTGGGGAGCGGGCGATTAACTATGCGATGGAGGAAGTTTTTGGGATCCGATCGTCTTTGGAGCATATTGATTATAGGGGGCGAACGGATCGGTTTATTGGTTATCAGTTGTTTGAATACTATGGAGTGGAGCCGACGCCGGAGCATTTGCATTGTTTTATTGAAAGTTAT
The DNA here is from genome assembly GCA_025056655.1 of Candidatus Methylacidiphilales bacterium. NCBI lineage: Bacteria > Pseudomonadati > Verrucomicrobiota > Methylacidiphilae > Methylacidiphilales > Methylacidiphilales bacterium. Next base: position 29,256 of record JANWVL010000073.1, on the reverse strand, counting down.
CTGAGGCATTTGGAGAGTGAGCTTCCTAAGAGCCCGGGTAAGACGCATCGGGGGGTGGTGGATATTTTGCAGCAGGCGCATGATCATCCGGGATTTATACAGGGGTTATTGACTGGAAACATGCGTCGAGGGGCGGAGTTAAAACTGACCTTTTATAAGGTGTGGCATTTTTTTTCTTTTGGGGCGTTTGCGGATGATAGTGTTTTGAGAAATGAACTGGGGCCTATTGCGTTGGAGCGAGCGGCAGAGGTTGCGGGGCATTCGATTGAACCTGAGAAAGTGTATGTGATAGGGGATACGCCACACGACATCGAGTGCGGGAAGGTGATTGGCGCGCAAACTGTGGCTGTGGCGACTGGGGCTTATGATGTGAAGACGTTGGAGCGGTATTCTCCGAGTGTTGTTTTTCCTGATCTAGGAGATACGAAAACTTTTTGGAGCTGGATTGAGAATCATAACGGCTGAGAATAGAGAGGTTATGAGTGGTGTTGCGCTTGCGGTTGAATCGCTTACGCATTGTTTTTCGATGGGGTGGAGAAAGCCTCGGCTTAAGGCGGTTGATCGGTTAAGCTTGAATGTTTCGGAGGGAACGATTCATGGTCTGCTGGGGCCGAATGGCTCCGGTAAAAGCACGACGATAAAGTGTATTTTGGGGCTTATTGTGCCGCAAGAGGGTAAGATTACGCTTTTTGGGGAGGTTTTGCCGTCGCGGGCGATTCGGCGGCAGATAGGTTATATGCCGGAGAGTCCTTACTTTCCTAGGTTTTTGACGGGGCGGGAATTATTGGATCTTCATGGGCGTCTGTGTGGGTTGGGTATTGAGGAGATACGGAGGCGTTCGGGGAGGTTGTTGAGGAGGGTGAGGATGGAGGAGGCGGCAGATCGGCCGCTTTCGAGTTATTCTAAAGGGATGCTTCAGCGAATTTCATTAGCTCAGGCGTTGATTCATGAGCCTCGGTTGGTTATTTTGGATGAACCGACGGCGGGTCTTGATCCGGAGGGTTCTCATGAGATTCGTGAAATTTTGTTGGAGCTTAAGAGGCAGGGGTGCACTTTGCTGATTACTTCTCATCTTCTTGATCAGATGGAGCGAATTTGTGATGATGTTACGCTTCTTTATCGTGGGGTAGGGGTTTATAGTGGATCGATTGATGGTTTGTTAAAAGCTCCGAGGGGGCTTGAAGTGAGGATTCTGGAAGCAGATGTGTCGCGGGTTGAGTATTATAGAAGACAGTTGTCGGAGTTTTTTGTGGAGCCGATTGAGGTTGAGCCGATGCGGATGAGTTTGGAAGATCGCTTTTTGGAGATGATGAGGCAACATTGATGATGTGATGTTACGGGTTGTTGTTGTTCTTGCGCAGTTATCGTTTCGGGATTTGATGCGGCAACGGACGTTGCATTTGATTTTTCTTTTTGCGTTTGTGATTTTGGCTTTGACGCCACTTTTTATTGAGCTTTCGTTTGCGGAGCAGTTGAAGTTTGTGAAGGATTTTTGTTTTGGGGCGATGGTGATTTTCAATGTCGCTATGGCTTTGCTAGGGGCTAGCCATTTGCTTTGGGGGGATATGGAAAGTAGAAGCTTGTTGACAATTCTTGCGAAGCCGGTGGATCGTTGGCAGGTGATTGTTGGAAAATTTTTGGGTTTGGGGTTGATGTTGGCTCTGACGATTGGATTTATGACGGTTATGGCTTTTTTGATTAGCCAGTGGAAGAAGGGTATGGTTATCGAGGAAGAGAAGAAGCTTTGGGGTGAGGGAGCGGCGGCAATTGTGGAAAAGATTGAGCAGGAGAATCGGCCGGAGCTTTTTTTTCAAGCGGCGGTGTTGGTGTGGTGCAAGGCGGTGATTATGGCTGCGATTACTTTGTTTTTGACGACTGTTGCGACGTCACCGATTTTTAGTGTGTTGTGTGGGGTGTTGATATATTTGATTGGGCATTTGCAAGGGGTGGCTCGGGAGGCTTTGTTGACGGGGGAAGTGAGTAGGGCTGTGGAGTGGCTTTTGTGGGGGTTGCAGCGTGTGATGCCGGATTTTAGCATTTTTGCGCCGCTAGAGGCGATCTCGACGCAGGGGTCGTTGTCGTGGGGTTATGTTGGGCAGGTCGTGGTTTATGCGGTGGTTTTGTGTTGCGGTGCGCTTTTGCTTGGGATAGTGGCTTTTCAGAGGCGGGATTTTTGAGCTGCGGGGGGTAATTTTTGGGGGGAACTATGGTGTGGGCACGTCACTGGCGGGGATGGCGCGGAGCTCGTTAAGAGTCCATGGTGCTCGACGGTTGCCAACTTCGGCGCGGATGGCGGCCACTTGTTGAGGGGTGATGGGGGGTGCGTTGTTGCCCCATTCTTGGCGGATGTAGGTGAGGATGTGGGCGATTTGTTCGTCTTTTAGGATGTCTTTTTGAGCGGGCATGTTGCCGTTGTAGGGTTGACCTTTGACGGTGATGGGGCCTTCGAGGCCGTTGAGGACGAGTTTGATGAGGTGGTTGGTGCCCCACCCGTCGCGGCCGAGGACGTATTCGGAGTCAGCCAGCGGCGGGTATTGTCCTGCGAGGCCTAGGCCTGTGGCTTGGTGGCAGGCGGCGCAGTTGGCGGTGTAGAGGCGTTTGCCGATGGCGATGGGGTCGATAGTTTTTTGTGTGGCGGTGGCGGTGACTGGGCCCCAGGTGATGAGTTTTTCGTCGTAGACGTCGTGTTTGAAGCCGCCAGAGTAGAAGAAGAGATAACCGCCGCCCCAGAAGATGATGATGGAGAAGAGAAGGACGAGCCATAGGGGTAGGGGCTCGAGGCCGTCTTGAGGTTCTTGTTTTTCTCGAAGGATGGCGGCGTGGATTTTCTCGACGTCGGTGTCTTCGTTGTATTCGAGTGCACGGGTTTGGGCTTCGAGGGATTCGGGGGTTTCGTTTTGTGGGTCGTTGGGGGGTGGGGTGGGGGCGGTGCTCATGGTTGTTCTGGAATTTCGGGTAATGGGTAGGTGCGATCTAGGGAGATGAGGTAGGCGACAAGGGCGCGGGCTTCGGCGGTGGGGACGACTTCATAGCCGGGTGGTGGGGCGTATGGGGTGCCTTCGAGTTTTAGGGCGTCGGGTGAGGGGGAGCCTTGTATTTTTCGTGTTTCATAGAGGAAGTGGTAGGGGGGCATGATGGAGCCTGGTGAGACGAGTCGAGGGGCGTAGAGGTGGAGGTGGTGTTTGGCAATGGCGGCGGCGTCGGTTCCCCAGCGGCGGCCGATGTTGGTGAGGTCGGGGCCGGTGCGCATTGTGCCGAGGAGGACGGGTTTGTCGTGTATGTAGTCTCTTGGGACGGTGCGACGGGAGCCCCAGCCGCGGGCGATGTCGGATCCGGTTGTTTCTGGTCGAATTTGTTGGGTGTGGCAATACATGCAGCCGTTTTTTTCGTAGACGCGTTTTCCTATGAGAGCCAGGCCGGGCGAGGGGGGGGGGAGGATGTCTTGTGTGTCGGGGTCTTGGTGGGGCGGGAGGTGACCGATGAATAGGACGGGCCAGAGGATGAGGCCGAGCCAGGCAGAGGCGAAGGTGATGAAGATGCCAAAGAAGAGGGTGGGGAGTCGGTTCATGGGTTATGATTGAGAGGTGGAAGTGACGGGTTCTGGGATGGGGTGGAAATAGGTGGGGCCGCTTTTTGGTTTGCCGAATCTGAGGAGCATCAGGACGAATTGGATTGCAAAGGCTATATGGCCGATCAGGATCATGATGCCCGATAGGGAGCGGATCCAAAGGAATGGGATTGTGAGATCGACGGTGGCCATGAAGCTGATGTTGGGGTCGTTGAGGGCGAGGCCTTGTATGAGACCGCCGACACTTAGGATGAGGAACATGACGCTGATTCCGATGGCTGTGCACCAGAAGTGGATGCGGATAAGTGTGGCGGAGGGCCATTCCCAGCGAAGTAGTCGCGGGACGATGTAGTAGATGGAGCCAAACATGATCATCGTGTAGAAGGCGTAGAGGCCGAGGTGTGCGTGACCGACGGTGTAGTGGGTGAAGTGGGTGATGACATTCAGGGATCTTATGGACATGGAGGAGCCTTGGAGGGAGACTAGTGTGTAAGCCATTGCTCCGAAGACTACGAAGCGGAGTGTGGGGGAGTAGCGGAGGAGGTGGAAGTGGCCGCGCATTGTCATGTGGTGGTTGATCGCTACGGTGACAACGGGTATGACCATCATGACCGAAGCGACTGTGGAGACTGAGATGAGCCATACGGGGTAAGGTCCACCGATGAGGTGATGCATGCCGTTCCAACTGTAAAAGAAGGCTAGCGTCCAGAAGCCGACGACGGATAGGTAGTAGCTGTGGACGGGGCGGCCGATGACTTTGGGGATGAAATAGTAGGCTGCGGCGAGGCCGATGGGGGTGAACCAGAGACCGAGGGCGTTGTGGCCATACCACCAGTTGACGGCGCCTTGGGTGACGCCTGCTACGGGGGTGAGGATGAGGAGGATTTGGGCTGTGCCGTAGAGCCATGGGAACCAGAATAAGGCAGCTAGTAGATACCATTGGGAGACGTAGATGTGTTGGTTTTTATCGCGCCGAATGAAGAGTCTGACAGCCCATATAGCTATGATCGCAAATGCTGTGAACAGGGTGAAGGTGGCATAGGTGGGGAACTCTAGCCATTCGATGGCGTAGCCATCTCCGATGAGGATGCCGATTATGCCTAAGGTGACGCCGATATTCCATAGGATACCTGCAGAGATTATGAGGCGTTGGCCTTCGAGCGGGACGCGGCATAGGCGCGCCATGAGCCAGATGGCGACTCCGATGCCGGCCATGGAGGCCCAGCCATATGCGACGGCATTGACGTGCGCTGGGCGGATGCGTCCGAAGGTGAGGAGGGCGTCGAGCCATGCGATATTGGTGCGGTGAAATTCTGGGGAATGCATTACGATAGAGCTGATGAGGCCGAAGAGTGTGCCGATGATGAGCCAGAAGATGGCGGAGGCGAAGAAGAAGAGGATGGGGAGGCGGACGGATTGGTCTATGGCTATGCGTTGAGCTGTGGTGGGATCAAGGGGGGTGTTGGGGGTGGTGTTCATAACCTTGTTTGAGGAGGATTTTGGGGGTGAGTGAACGATGGGCGTGTGGGGATGTGTGGGGGTATCTTTTGATCAGGGAAACGGTCGGAGAGTTGGCCTATGGGTTCTTCTTGGTCAAAAATTTGGGTGGCGATCTGGTCGAGGTGGTCGAATTCGCCGCGTCGGGCGGTCCATGTGAAGGCGGCGATGGCTGAGATGGCCATTAGGATGATTGCGGTGAAGATGATGATGGGAACGGCGATCATTGTCGGGGTTTGGCTTGTTTTGGTGGGTTCATTGTGGGGAGGGTGGGGGTGGAGGGGAGGGGATGGGTGGAGTGGTGATGGGGTTGCCGGGGCCCACTGGTTTTTGACTGAGTTCTTTGACTGTGAGTGGGATGGCTTTTTCGATGGGGATGTGAACGATACCGGCGGCTTGATCTATCCATCCGTAGGAGTGGAGGCGTAGTCGTTCTTCTTCTTGGAGTTTGGAGAGTCGCTCGAGTCTGGCTTGGGCGGCTTTTTCATCGAAGGTGGGGTTTTTGGCGCGTTCGGTGGTGATGAGGTAGTAGGCGGCAATGCCGAAGATGAGGAATCCGAGGAGGGCTAGGAGTTGGCCGCGGAGGGTTTTGGGGTCTCGTGGGGAGGAGTTGGGGGATGTTGAGGGGGAAGCGGACATAGATGTGTGGCTAGTTTGAGACGTGTAGGGATTCTTGGAGGCGTGGATCGCGGAGGGGGATGAGGGCTGAATTTCTTGCGTTTCGGATGAGGAAAGCGGTGAAGAGGGCGGCCATGCCGAGCCAGGCGGTGAGGTCCATGATGTGTAGGAAGATGCCTTGTGGATGTTTGCGGGGGAGGATGATCCAGTAGTGGTCGGCTGCGTGCATGAGGAGGAGCCAAGCGGCGATGCTGGCGAGGATGTGGGGTTTTCGTTTTGTAATTTGAAAAAGTAGGAGGAGGAAGGGGATGATGAAGTGGCCGATGACGAGGAGTAGGCTGAGCCAATACCAGGAGCCTTGGTTGCGCTGGATGTAGAAGGTGGTTTCTTCTGGGATGTTGGAATACCATATGAGCATGTATTGGCTGAAGGCGATGTAGGCCCAGAAGACGGTGAAGGCGAGGAGGAGCTTGCCCATGAGGTGGTAGTGTTCTTTGTTGATGACGTCGTTGAGGTAGCCGAGGCGTTGGAGGGTGAAGGTGAGGATGATGAGGAAGGCTAAACTGGATAGGGCTGAGCCGGCGAAGATGTAGACGCCCCACATGGTGGAATACCAGTGGAAATCGAGTGCCATGAGCCAGTCTATGGCGGAGAACGTCGTGATGACGGCGAAGAGGGGGAGGGCGATGAAGGAGATTTTTTGGAGGCGGAGTGTGTGGGTGGGGTAACCGTCGTGGTCTTGTGCGATGGAGTGGCGGCGGAGGAGGTGGATGAGGTAGATGAGTGTGCCGAAGTAGAAGAGGGCTCGGATGGTGAAGAAGGGGATGTTGAGAAATCCTTGTTTATGGGCGTAGATTGGGTCGCCGGCGGTGTATTGGGGGTCCATCCATTTGTAGAGATAGGGGAGGACGGGGATGAGGGGGAGGGCGAGGAGCGCGATTAGTGGGATGTTGGCACCGATGTTTTCCATTTGGCGGCGAACGACGATCGACCAGCCGGCGTTGGTGGTGTGCTGGAGGATGACCCAGAAGATGCCTCCGAGTGTGAGGGTGAAGAAGAAGTAGAAAGCAAAGAGCCATGAGTGGGCAAATTGTTTTGTGAAATCTTTGTTGATGAATGCGAGGGCAATGGTGATGAGGAGTAGGATGATTCCGCCTGCGAGGAGGGTTTTTTCCAGCTTGCGTGTGGCTGCAGGGGGGAGGGTGACGTTTGCGGTGGAGGGGAGGGAGTGGGTCTGGGTGGTCATGGGGTGGGTGGTTTTTGTGAGGCGGTGAGGCGTGTGCGCTGCTCGGGGGGGAGGTCGTCGAGGGAGGCGTTTTGGGAACGTTGGAGGGCGCGGATGTAGGCGACGATGGCCCAGCGGTCTTCGAGTTGGATGTTGGAGCCGTAGCCATACATGGTGCCTTTGCCGTGGGTGATGGTGTTGTAGATTTCGCCGTCATCCATTTTGAGGAGGCGTTCTTGGTGGAGGTTGGCTATGCCGACGAGGCCGTATTGGCTGGTGATGCCGTTGCCGGCGCCTGTTGCGCCGTGGCAGATGGCGCAGTGGATGGAGTAGCGTTCTTGGCCGCGGAGGAGGAGGGATTCGGTGACGGGGATGGGGATGCCGTTGCCCCAGCGGTTGCCGATTCGGCCGGTGTAGAGGTATTCGTTTTCGACTGGGATGTGAGTGGGGATGGTGCCGGGGATGGGCATGCGTGCGGCTCGGCCGTCGGGGAAAAAGTCGCTGGGTTTTTGGGGTTTGATTTTTTGTTGGCGATCCATGTCGTCGAAGATTTCGATGGGGGTGCGTTGGGTGAAGTCGCCTTGGCGGCCTGCGATGAAGATGACGAGGAGGATTGTGAGGAGGAGGCCGAGGAGGTAGTAGCGCATAGGTTATCTTGGGATCAGGGTGATGTTTTTGCCGCCTAGGGAGGCAAGGAGTTCGGCGGTTTTTTGGCGGTCGTAGCGGGGGTCGGCGGCTTCGATGATGAGGAAGAATCCGTCGTCTGTGGCTTTGGCGAAGTAGTCCCAGTTGAAGACTGGGTTGTAGAGGCGCGGTAGGCGGTTGGTGATGAGGACGCCGGCGATGGTGCCGAAGGCGGTGAGGAGGATGGTTAATTCGAAGAGGACGGGGAAGAAGGCGGGGAGGGCGAGGTAGGGTTTGCCTTGAACGACGAGGGGATAAAAGAGGTCGAGGAGCCAGCCTGAGGGGATGTGTGCGAGCCATTGTGGGCGTGGGATGGAGGTGAGGATGGTGAGTAGGAGGCCTGTGGTGAGGCCTGTGGCTCCACCGATGAAGGCGAAGACGGAGACTTTGGACCAGTTGAGGCCCATGGCTTTGTCCATGCCGTGGATGGGGAATGGGGTGTAGACGTCCCACCATTTGTAGCCGGCGTTGTGGATGGCTTTGGCGGCGTGGAGGAGGGAGGCGGGGCTATCAAATTCGGCGCCGATTCCCCAGGTGAGGGTGGGTTGGGGGGTGGTAGTTTGTTGGGGGGAGGCAAGTTGGGTGCTCATGGCGGGTTAGTGGTTGGTGGTGTGGGGGGAGGGGTGGGGATGTGGGTGGGGGTCGGCTTGGGGCATGACAGCTTTGACTTCTGCGATGGCTATCATGGGGAGGAAACGGATGAAGAGGAGAAAGAGGCCAAGGAAGAGGCCTAGGGTGCCGATGAAGGTCCAGATGTCAACCCAGGTGGGTGAGAAGTGTCCCCAGGAGCCGGGGAGGAAGTCGCGATGGAGGGAAGTGGCAATGATGACGAAGCGCTCGAACCACATGCCGACGTTGACGAAGTTGGCGACGATGAAGACGATCCAGAGGTTGTTGCGCATTTTTTTTGACCAGAAGAGTTGTGGGGCGACGACGTTGCAGATCATCATGGCCCAGTAGGCCCACCAGTAGGGGGCTGGGGGGATGCCTAGGAGGGGGCCGAAGATGAAGGGGTCGGCGATGCGGTTGCGGAGGAAGACCCACCATTCGTAGGGGTTGCCGCTATACCAGGCGATGAAGAGTTCCATGAGGTAGGCGTAGCCGACGATGGATCCTGTGAGGAGGAGGATTTTGCACATGTTGTCGATGTGCTTCATGGTGATGAGGTCGTGGAGGCCGTAGAGGATGCGGGCGGGGAGGAGGATGGTGAGGACCATGGCGAATCCACCGAAGACGGCGCCTGCGACGAAGTAGGGGGGGAAGATGGTGGTGTGCCAGCCGGGTATGACGGAGGTGGCGAAGTCGAAGGAGACGATGGAGTGGACGGAGAGGACGAGGGGTGTGGAGATGCCGGCGAGGATGAGGTAGGCTTTTTCGTAGTTGCGCCATTGGCGGTTGGCGCCTGTCCAGCCGAAGGAGAGGATGGCGTAGATTTTCTTTTTGATGCCGGTGGCGCGGTCGCGGAGGGTGGCGAGGTCGGGGATGAGGCCGAGATACCAGAAGAGGACGGATACGGTGAAGTAGGTGGAGACGGCGAAGACGTCCCAGAGGAGGGGGGAGCGGAAGTTGGGCCAGATGGCGTTGGCTTGGGGGACGGGGGCGAGGAACCAGGCCATCCAGACGCGGCCGACGTGGAGTGCGGGGAAGAGGGCGGCGCAGATGACGGCGAAGAGGGTCATGGCTTCGGAGGCGCGGTTGACGGCGGTGCGCCATTTTTGGCGGGTGAGGAAGAGGATGGCGGAGATGAGGGTGCCGGCGTGGCCGATGCCGATCCAGAAGACGAAGTTGGTGATGTCCCAGGCCCAGGCGACGGGGGCGTTGTTGCCCCAGACGCCGACGCCTGTGGAGATGAGGTAGCCGAAGCAGAAGATGGAGATGGCGGTGAGGATGGCGCAGATGGTGAGTGCGATCCACCACCAGAGGGGGGTGGGGCCTTCGACGATGGAGCAGATTTTTTGGGTGACCCAGGAGAAGGGGCGGTTGTTGAGGACGAGGTGGGGGCGGGCGATTTCGGCTTGGGCGGCTTGGAGTTCTTGTGGGGTGGGGGCGGATAGAGACGTTGTGCTGTTCATGGTTTAGTGGTGGGTCTCGGTGTTTTGGGGTGGGTGTTTTCCGATGTTGGAGAGGCCGTAGCGGTGGGCGTCGGGCATGCGGGGGTTGGTGTTGCGGATGCGGGCGAGGTAGGTGACGCGGGGTTTGGTGTTGAGGTAGGTGAGGAGTCCGTATTCGAGGTTGTGGCCTTTGAGTTTGGCGATTTTGCTTTGGGGGTCGGCGAGGTTGCCGAAGGTGATGGCTTCGGCTGGGCAGGCTTGTTGGCAGGCGACTTGGAAGGAGTCGGTGGGGATTTGGGTGTGTGGGGTTTGGCCGGCTTTGATTTTGGCTTGGATGCGGGCTTCTTCGATGCGTTGGGTGCAGAAGGTGCATTTTTCCATGACGCCGCGCATGCGGACGGTGACGTTGGGGTTTTTCTGCATGGCGATGAGGGCGTCGTCGTTGATGGTGCCGAGTGGGCCGGCGTAGAGGTTGGAGAATTCGATGGGGCCGATTTTTTTGCGTGCGATGACGTTGCGTTTGTTGAAGTCGAAGTAGTTGAAGCGGCGGACTTTGTAGGGGCAGTTGTTGGCGCAGTAGCGGGTGCCGATGCAGCGGTTGTAGGCCATGACGTTGAGGCCTTCGTCGTTGTGGACGGTGGCGTTGACGGGGCAGACGGTTTCGCAGGGGGCGTTTTCGCAGTGCATGCAGAGGATGGGTTGGGTGAGCATGGTGGGGTCGTCGGGGGCTTGGCCGAGGTCTTGGTGGTAGTATTCGGTGGAGCCGTAGTAGCGGTCGATGCGGATCCAGTGCATTTCGCGGCCTTTGTTGATTTGTTCTTTGCCGACGATGGGGATGTTGTTTTCGGCTTGGCAGGCGATGACGCAGGCGTTGCAGCCGGTGCAGGCGGAGAGGTCGATGATCATGCCCCATTGGTGGGGGGCTTTGTTGATGTTGCCGGTGTGGGGGTCGTCTGTGGTGTAGGGGTGGGGGTAGATGGATGGGTAGCGTGGGAAGTCTTTGTCGCCGGGTTGGTTGAGGGTGGGCATTTCGTGGTCGAGGCCGAGGTGGTCGACGAAGTGGGGGTCGGCTTGGTATTCGGCGAGGGTGGCTTCGCGGACGAGGGCGCGGCCTTCCATGTTGTAGTGGGTTTGGGTTTGGCCGAGTTCGTAGTGTTTGCCGGTGAGGGTGATGCGGACGCCGAGGGCGAAGTAGGGGTTGGTGGTGGTGCGGAGGGGGTAGACGTTGGTGCCGACGCCTGCGGCGACGTGGCCGGCTTGGGTGGTGCGGCCATAGCCGAGGGTGAGGGAGATGCAGTCGTCGGCGTGGCCTGGGGCGATGTAGAGGGGGATTTCGATGGAGCGGTCTTCGAGGTCGAGGCGGATGATGTCGCCGTTTTTGATGGGGCGATCGGTGGCGAGGCGGCGGGCGGTGGCGGGGGAGATGAGGGCGGCGTTGTCCCAGGTGAGTTTGGTTTCGGCGTCGGGGAGTTCTTGTGCCCAGCCGTTGTTGGCGTAGCGGCCGTCGTCGAGTTTGGTGCAGCGGAAGAAGGCGATTTCGAATTCGTCGGCTGCGGCGACGGGTGGGGGGTTGTGTTGTAGGAAGGCGGCGGCGGATGTGGTGTTGAAGGGGAGGTTGAGTGGGGTGTATGCGGTGTTTTGTGCGAATCCGTCTCGGACGAAGCGTTTCCAGTCGGTGTCGAATTTTTGTGTGTTGGTTATTTCTTTGAAGGTGTCTTGGATGTGCTCGGGGCCTTGTGTGTGGGGGAGGCCGAGGAGGGCGGCGAGGGTTTGGTTTTCTGAGATGGCGTTGAAGAGGGGGAGGGTGAGGGGTTGTTGGGAGAGGTAGGTGCCGTCGGAGGCTCGTTGGTCGCCCCAGGTTTCGAGGTAGTGGGTGAGGGGGGCGTGGGTGTGGGAGAGGGCGGCTGTCTCGTCGTAATGGGTGCCAATGTGGATGACTTGGGGGATGTTTTTTTGGAGCTCAGGCCAGTGGAGGTCGGCGGGTGCGGTGTAGGCTGGGTTGGTGCCGATGATGATGAGGGTGTGGATTGAGCCGGTGTGGATGGCTTGGGCGAGGGTGGTGAGGGGTGCGGCTAGGAGGTAGGGGACTGGGTGGAGGTGGATGGATTGGCCGAAGTTGTTTAGGGCGGCGTTGATGCCGTAGGCGAGGAGGTGGCAGTGGGCGGGGAGTAGGCTGCCGGTGAGGATGGCGGAGCGGGTGCGGTGTTGCCAGAGGTCGAGGGCGAGTTCTTTGACCCATGTGTGGTGTTTGGTGCGGATGGAGAGGCTGCGGGTGAGGTTTTGTATGAGGGGCTTGAGGGAGGTGGCTCCGAGGGAGTGGAGTTCGTGGGCGAGGTCGAGGAGGAAGGCTCCCATTTGGCTTGCGCGGAGGCGTAGGCGGTGGTCTGCAGCTCCTCCGGTGATGGTGAATCGGCTTTCGACGGCGTAGAGGCGGTTCATGTGGGGGGTGGGGAGGTCTTGGCGGCGTCGTCGGGTGAAGCCGTTGATGGCGGGGATGCTGAGTTCGTCGCCTTGTAGGAAGTCGCATTCTACGGTGAGGATGATATCGGCTTTTTCCCAGATGGGGGTGATTTGGATTTTGCTGCCGAAGGCGACTTCGGCGGCGGCTAGGGGTTCTGTGGGGGCGAGGGGGTCGTGGGTGGCAAGGATGGCTTGGGGGAATTGGGATTGGAATTGTCGGAGGAGGCGTTGGGTGGTGGGGGAGACGGTTGGTTCGATGAGGAGGGCGAGGCCTTGGCCTTTTGTGGGGGTGTATTGTGCGGAGATTTGTTTTAGGATTTCGAGGAAGGAGTTTTGGTCTGTGATTTTTTGGTTGTGGATGTAGGTGCGGGAGCGGTCGGGGTCGTAGAGGTCGAGGATGGAGAATTGGGTGATGGCGTCGGTGCCTTTGTAGTTTTTGAGGAGGGTGTTGGCTTCGATTTTGGTGGGGCGGCCTTCGTGGGAGGTGACGACGATGGGGTGGGCGCCTTTTCGGCGTGGGATGGCAGTGGCGTAGGTGATGGGTTTGCCTGGGATGATGTATTCGGGGCTACGGGTGTAGGGGACGATGTAGGACTCGGGGCGGCGGCATGAGGTGAGGCCGAATCCGGCTAGGGCGAGGGAGGCGCCCATGAGTTGGAGGAAGTGGCGGCGGGTCACTCCATCGGCGTCGAGGTATGAGGCGCCTTCGGGGAATTCTTTTTGGAGCCAGGATCGGAATTCGGGGGTGTCGGCGAGTTCGTCGAGGCTACGCCAGTATTTTCGGCCGTTGAGGTTTTGTGGTAGGGAAGGATGTGTGGTGATTCGTTTCATGGAGAGAATGACTAGCGGTGGCAGCCGGAGCAGTTTAGTGGGGGTTGGATGTTGGCGGCTTTTTGGATTTGGAGTCCGATTTCGCGTTGGGTGGTGCCGACGGGTGGGGTCCAGTCGAGGTTGGTTACTTCTGAGGCTGGGCGGAGGTGGAATTCGGGGTTGCGGTGGCATTCGAGGCACCAGCCCATGCTCATGGGTTGGTGGTGCCAGACGACTTCCATGTGGTTGACGTTGCCGTGGCAGCTGACGCAGCTGACGCCACGGGTGACGTGGGCGGCGTGGTTGAAGTAGACGTAGTCGGGGGCTTGGTGGATTTTGATCCAGGGGATGGGTTTGCCGGTTTCCCAGCTTTCGCGGAGGACGGCGAGCTTGGGGCTATCTTTTTTGATTTGGCTGTGACAGTTCATGCAGGTTTGTGTGGTGGGGACGTTGGAGTGGCCTGAGATTTCGACGTGGCTGTGGCAGTAGCGGCAGTCCATGCCGAGTTGGTTTACGTGGAGGGCGTGGGAGAAGGCGATGGGTTGGGTGGGCATGTAGCCGACGCGGGTGTATTTGGGCGTGAAGTAGTATGTGACGCCGGCTACGGCGGCTGCGAGTGTGAGGCTGAGGCAGATGAGAATTTTTATGGGCAGCCAGTTGATGCTTGGGGGGAAGAGGTTGGCCATGGTGGGGTGAGTTGAAATTTAGGAAATATTCCTTAGGGGAAGTGGAATGGGTGGTATGGTGATGGGATCCATCGTCTTTCCCTTTGCTTGATGAGGGGCAGCATATGGGTGTGTCCGTTGGGACGATGGATTTTTATGCGTGATAATTTTTTTTTGCAATGGATAATTTGTGGTTTTAGAAAAAATAAGGGTGTGGCGAGTGGATGATAAGTTTTTCTAATAATTGAGTATGGGTTAAGGTGGTGTGGATTCTTGTTTTTAGAGTAGTAGTATTTGAGATTTGGTTGGGCGGAGGTGGGAGGAGGTGAGCTGAGTTTAGTTGCAATTTGTGTTGTAGCATGCGATGAACCCGTCAGCTTCTCCGGCTGCGTATGTGGCTTGGTGAGGTGAAGTTGTTTCTGTGCCTGTGGATTGAGTTTGTCCGACGAGATAGATGTTGCCTAGGGGGTCTGTGGCGACAGCGAAGCCTTGATCGTCTTGTAGTCGACCGTAGTATGTGCCCCATAGGCGTGAGCCGGATGGAGAGAGTTTGACTAGGAATGCATCTATCTTGCCTGATTTTCTGTTGCGGACGCCGTTTTGGGCGATGTTGTCGCGGGATGTGGTTTGTCCGGCAATGTAGAGGTTGTCGGAGGTGTCTGTGGTTATACCGAATGCGATGTCGTTACCTTTACCGCCGTAATAGGTTGACCATGTGAGGTTTCCTTTTGAGTCGAATTTGGCGATGATTGCATCGAAGGCGCCCCCTCCGTATGTGTTTTGGGAGGCGGATTTAGTGATGGCGGACTTGGAGGAGGTGCGTCCAGCGACGATGACGGAGTCTGCCGAATCAATGGTGACGGTGTGGAGCCAGTCGTTTCCTGGGCCGCCGATGTAGGTGCGCCAGTTGATGGAGTTGCCCTCGGGGTTGATGGAAAGGATGAAGCCGTCGTATATGCCGCCGCCGAAGGTATTTTGGTATCCTGAGGGCATGAGGTTGTTTTGGGTTGTGGTTTCGCCGACGATGATGATGTTTCCTTTTGAGTCTGCTGCTATGCTGTGGGCGATATCGGTAGATTCGCCACCGAAGTATGTGCCCCAGAGGCGGGCACCTTGTGATGTGAATTTGGCTATGAATGCGTCGGTGGTTTTGTTTTTGTTGGTTTGAAGGGCACCGGGTGAGGAGATGCCGGTGTTGGAGTGGGTGCGGCCGGTGAGGAGGATGTGGCCAGTGGGGTCGGTTGAGACGGCTGTTGCGTCGTCGCGTTGCGGGCCGCCGTAGTAGGTTAGCCAGATGAGTTTTCCTTGGTTTTCGTCAAGTCTTGCTAGGAATGCGTCATTGACGCCGTTGCCGCCGTAGGTGTTGTTAAAGCCGTTGAGGGCAATTTCATTGGAGGTGGTGGAGCCGGAGACGTAGATGTCTCCTTGTGGGTTGTGAGTGATGCTTAGGCCTTGGTCATCGCCGGCACCGCCGATGTATGTTGCCCATAGGCGTTTTCCTTTGTTGTCAAATTTTGCGACGAAGGCATCGTGGTCTGCTCCGCTGTAGGTATTTTTGTGTGTGCCGCTAGTGGCGATGTTTGTGGGTGAGTTGGTGGTTCCTGTGATGTAGAGGTTGCCGTTTGAGTCGGTGGTGACGGAGGTGATGGTGTCTTTTTCGTTGCCGCCGTAGTAGGTGGCCCAGCAGAGGTGGATGGTTGAGTCGGTGGTATTGGTTGATGGGGAGGGTGTGGAGGGGGTGGGTTGGGAGTTGGTTTGAGGTGGGCTGGCGGTCTGGGTGAGACTAGGGGTGGAGGGGCTTTGATTGAGTGTTTTGGGAGGCGTGGGTGGGGTAGAAGTTGGAGTGGTAGAGGGGGTGGAATTGTGTAGGGTATGAGTGGATATGGTTGATGGGGCGGAGGTAGGCAATGTAGTCGTGACAGGATCAGAAGGCGGTGGCGGTGTCTGAGAGGAGGGAGGCTGAGGAGGGGTGGTGGCGGCAGGGGGTGTGGGTGGTGGGGTGTTTTGTGACGGTGATGGTATTGAGGGCTGAGTCTGAGGTTGAGGCGCTGAGACGACGATGGTGAAGGTGTAGATGGGGCTAGGGGTGCCGTTTGTGGCCTGTATGCTGATGGGGTAGGAGCCTGGAGTGGGGATTTGACCTGTGAGTAGTCCGCTAGGGCTGATGTTGATCGTTCCTGGTAATGTTCCAAGGGCGAAAAATTGGCTTGGTGAGTTTGTGGCGGTAAATTGGTGTGTTATTGGCTCGTTGGCCATGGCTTGTAGTTGGTTGTTGGGTAGCGGGGTGGTTTGTGGGGAGTCTGTGGGATTGTTTATGGTTATCTGGGTAATTGCGGATATGGAGTGACCGCATCCGTCATAAACGGTGTAAATGAGTTGTTTTGGGCCTGATGTGGGTATTTGGGGGGTGCCGAATATGGTGCCAGTGGTGGGGTCAAAATTTAGGCCTTTAGGTAGTCCTGAGATGTTCCATGTGAGAGGCTGGCATGATGGGTCGTAGGTGACTGGTGGAGGTGTGAATCCGATGTATTTGGCGCCGACGTTGCCTGAGGGTAGGGATTTAGGGAGTATGGGAATGGTGGGGGGCGTCGGGCCAGATGAGGTGGGAGGGTGGGATGGAGTGGAGGGCGATGCGATAGGTGTGGTCGATGTGGAGGGAGAGGGGTTGGTATTTTGCTGGCTGGGTGGTGAGGTGTAGTTGTTGGTTGATGTGAATGTTGTAATCGAGTTTGTGGTATTAGAGTCGGGGTCTGGGTTGACTGTTATGGATGTGGTTTCACAGGTGGTTTGGTTACAGGAATCGGTGACGCAGATGTTTATTGTGGCCGGGGTAGTAGTTGGCCGGAGTGGGGTGCCTGAGATTGTGCGAGTGTTGGGGTTGAAGTTTAAGCCTTGAGGTAAGCCAATTACAGACCATGACGAGGCGGAACAGTTAGGATGAGTGACGGCTTGTTGGAAGGTGTAACCGGAATAGGGGCGGCCAGCTTGGGCTTCGGGTAACGTTGGTGGAATGGAGGGTAGTATGGGTGGAGGTGTTGAGTGGATGGAGAGGGTGGTGGAGGTGCATTCGTTGTTATTGCATTGATCCCAGGCGCAAATCATGATTGTGGCTGGAGTGGATGTGGCAGTCGATGGAATGCCTGAGATGACACCTGTGAATTGGTCAAACTGTAGGCCAGGTGGAAGGCCGAAGACGTTCCAATAGACAGGGCTGCAGTTCGGGTGGGAATTGAGAGGCGGAGGTGTATAGCGGTAATGGGAACCGACGTCGCCCGATGGTAGCACGGAGGGGATGTTCGGGGGCGTGAGAACGGGGGTCGGGTCGATGATAATTTTTGTATCACTACATGCGGTGTTGCCACATTTATCGGTGATGCAAAATCTTAAGGTGCGGGCACCAGAGGTGGGCGCTGTGGGTTTGCCTGAGATTCTGCTGGTTTGGGGGTTAAAATTGAGTCCTTCTGGAAGACCGGTGATATCCCATGTGATTGGGCTACAGTTCTGATGCCCCAATTCTGCTGAGGATGGGGTGAATCCGGCATAATCGAATCCGGCGATACCAGGTGGTAGGTATTCGGGGAGGGAGGGGGCTTTCGGTCCGGGTGGTTGGAGGATGGTCAGTGATGATCCGGGAGAGCACACGGTCTGGTTGCAGGCATCGGTGATGCAGAAGGTGACCGAGACAGCCCCACTGGTAGCCGAGGATGGGGTTCCTAATATCTTGCCAGTGTTTATATCATATGATAGTGATGGAGGTAAGCCGATGATATTCCAGGTTACAGGCTGGCAGTATTCGTTGACCTGTGGAGCGGGTGGTGTGTAACCAACATATGGGACAGAGACAAATCCCGATGGAAGTTCAGAGGGGATTTGAGGAGCGACAGGGGGTGTGATTTGTGGGATGATGATAATTTGCGTGTCTGTGCAAGAGGATTGGTTGCAGTTATTTTGAATGCATATTTTTACATTTTTGAAGCCGATTGAATTTGAGGGTAGAGGTGTTCCACTGATATGCCCCGACTGAGGATTGATTGTCATACCTGCAGGGAGTCCAGTGGCAGACCAAGTTATTTGGGAACATGAAGAACTTTTGGGAACCGCGGTGGGGGGTGTGTAACCCTGGTATGGTTCTCCTATAACAGCATATGGGAGTGATGAAGGTATGTTTGGGATTTCCAGTGGGGGATAGGAGACAGAGATTCTCACGTCGGTTGATGTGGTGTTGCCACACTTATCTTTGATAGTGATTTTGCTAGTGTAGTTGGCAACTTGGGTGGCGTTTCCCGTGATGGTTCCGTTTGAGCTGATTATAGTGAGGCCAGGGGGTGGGTTGGAGATTTCCCAGGTGACAGGCTCACAGTCAGAGGTGACTTGTATGTTGCTCGGGGTAAGGGTCGTGTGGGTGTTATGGGTGATGTTGATAGGGTCATTGCCGTAAAGTAGCTTCGGAATGACGGGTGGCGGGCAAGGGATAGGGGGTATGTTCGGTATAGTGGTATGGGTGAAGTTTCCCGTGAGTCCATCTTTGATGGTTATGGAGAGGTCGTTAGGTTTATTGGCTTCGGTTCCTGTGAGGGTGAAAGTGCCTGCGGACACTTTTGGAAGCGTATTTTCTGGGACATGAGACCAGCCGATGGGGTTTGTGTTATCTGATGGGCGATGAGCTATAGTTATAGTGGTGTTTTGGTTGCAGGTGGGGAGGGGTTTCCAGTTAATTTTGATGGAGTTGCAGCCTGTGCTTGTGGCTGTGAAGTTAAGATTGGGTGCTGTGCATGGTGGGAAGACTTGTATGAGAAGGTTTTGGGTTGCACTTGCGCCGCAACCGTCTGTGACAGTTACTGTAACGGGGTAATCGCCCAGAGTCGTAGCTGCACCTGTTATTTGGCCGTTCTGGGGGTTTATTGTTAGGCCTGGGGGTAAACCTGTGGCAGTCCATTTTATATTTGATTTACACGTATCGTAGATTGTGGTTCTAGGTGCAGGTATGTTGGTGGCGTTGAAGGCGTTTTGCGTAACGATCACTGTGGGTTGAGGGTAAGGATCGAGTTGTGGGCGAGCGTTTGCGGGAAGAATGTTAACCTTGATGGGTATGCTTGTGATTTGACTACCGCAACTATCTTTGGCTGTAATGTTTGATATGCTGAAGAAACCTACGGTGGTTGGTATACCGGTGATTTCGCCGGTCTGTGGATTAAGATTTAAGCCGCTAGGTAGACTGGAGGTAGTGCTAAAAGTGACTGGTATGCATTTGGGGTGGACGTTATAGGGATTTGCTTTGAAAGGCGTGATTTGTGATCCTACGTAGCCGTAAATTATTTGCGGGCTTGGGTAAATACCGTTTTGAAAAGTGATTTGTGGGCATTTGACTTCTATTGGGAGGAGAGAGACTCCCACGCCATTCATATTTCCGGAGATATTGTAATATTGACTCACAGTGCCGTTTTGACTTCCTTTGACAGTAGCAAGTCTGATGTAGTATGATGTATTAGATAGGTTATCTAGGGTGAACTTTTTATCTGTAATAAGAGGGCGTAGGTGAGTAGGAACATCTATCCAACTGATATCGTTAGCTCTTTTGTATTGGATTGCGAGGTAGTCGTTACTTTGACATGTGGCTGTAGGAGACCAGTCTAGATCTATGGATAGACAGGATCCGGTTGCCTTTGGAGCTAAGTTACTAGGTTCGCATGGAACGAAGCCTGTAATGTTGATGTTAAGAGTGCGGGTGACCGTGTTATTGCATTGATCTCTTGCAGTGATAGTAGCAGTGAAGTTACCCTGCTGCGTTGGAGTGCCGCTGATTTCACCTGTAGGAGAAATTCTTAAACCTTGAGGTAATCCAGTAGCAGTGAAAGTGATTGGCTGATAAGCATCATTTGTATTTGCTCCGGAAATAGTGTAATTAAGCGGCATATTTGCTATGCCACTAGCGTTAGGTAGAGTAGTTGGCAGTGTCAAACTACCCGAGCCCACACGAGTAGTGAATTTGCGGGTGATTGTTTTGCCACAACCATTCTGTGCTCTGACTATAACTTCGTAAATGCCTGCCTTGGAGTAAGTGCCGGTAACCGTGTTATTGCTTGAATTAAAATTTAATCCCTCTGGTAAGTTCTCGACGTTGAGCAAAACTGGCGAACAAATTGGTATTGTTTGCGTGCGGAGGGCGTAATTTGCAGTGCTGCCAACAGTAGCGCATTGTGGTGCTTGAGATGCGTCTAAGAGATATTCCGAAAATTTAGTCAAAAGAACCTCATCGCTTTCTAATAAGGTTTTGTGGGTATTTGGTGTGACCGCATTTGAGTTGTGGTTAGTCATGACAGTAGCAACGTATATGGAGCCATCATTTGCCAGAGCAATAGGTCTTCTAGATTGAGTGCGGGGCACAAAACTCGAAGTTACCTCTAAATCAGGAACCCCCCATATCAATGTGCTCCAAACGCGCTTGCCAGTGAAACCATCAAACTTCGCTAACATGGACGAAGAGATATTTGAGAAATTAGTATGGCTGATAAAGGCACCCGGTGAGATCAAGACCGAATCGTTTATGGTAGATGAGCTTTTGGTGTAACTTCCTGTTACATACACATATAGTTCATTGTCGATATCCAGACTTGTAAATGTTTCTGCGTTACCGACACCGAAATAAGTAGCCCAAACTTTGGTTCCGGTTGATCCGGAATACTTCGCAATAAAAAGCGTCAAAGTATCCGCCAAACTTGGTTTGTTCTACGTCTGGTGTGGCAAATGGGATAGCTTTATTACAGATCGGGTCGCCACAAGCGGTTTGTCCAACGATGTATATGTTATTTTGATCATCTGTCTTTATGTCACGCACTACTCCAGGGAAATAAGTTCCCCAAATTCTATTTCCGAAAAATCCAGATAGTTTTAGAATATATCCCCTGTCTGCTTGTGAGCCGCCCGAGGATAATTTTTGGAAGCTATCTAGTTCTGTTCCTGGAGTTGCTAATGTCTGGTAAAAAATGTCACTCGATGTTGGGTTTAAGGTTCCTCCAATGTAGATATCACCAAGGCGATCGCTTGTAATCGAATTGTAGTGGGCACTTCCAGGAACATATGTCGCCCACTACAACTTTCCGTCGGAATTATTAAATTTTGCAACATAAGTTTGATTAATTGTGTTATTTGTTGATAATTTATCTATGTATGCCCCAGGGGTCGTTCCAATTTCTCTTGAATTTGTTGTTCCTGTGATAATAGGATTGCCGTGGACGTCGACAGTTAAATCGTTTGTCAAGTTTCCTCGCGCTGCATCATATTCGGACAGGTTATTTGGTGTGGAAAAATTGATGCCTCCGAAACGTGTAGACCAGATGATGGACCCGGAATTTGAATTTATTTTCGCTAAAAACGCATCGTCACGATCTGCGAGCGGATTTTGTGGATTGGTTGAATAAGGTTGTGATTTGTGGACCCCAGTAGTTACAAATCTTTGAAACGATGTTGAAGAATTTGAACTGTTCGAAAAGATTCCTGACACGAATAGGTCATCACCATAGACCGAGACACCGCTGAGGATGGTGTTTTCTGCACCAAAGTAGGTGCTCCATACCACCTGACCTGTATTCGGGTTCAATTTGGCTATAAACCCTATAATACTGTCTCCAGTTTCCCAATTTTGTTTTATCGCTCCAGCACCTGCAATCTGATTTTGGCTGGAAGTTGATCATACCACATAGATATTACCTTCTTGATCGGTTGCTATAGCGTTTGGCGTTTCACTGGCTATTCCTCCAAAGTAAGTAGCCCATTCCCGATAAGGCAGTGCATGAGTTGTTGTGATTACAATCGCTGAAATAGCCCCAAATACTAGTGATAATTTAATGCTTATTTTCATTCTTATTCAATAATACGAGCAAATTTTAACTGATTTATCAAGTATTTTTTTAAGTTAAATTATAGTGTATGCAAATTACAATCGCTCATTTTCACTAATTTATTCAATTCTAGCAATAGGCAGCAAAGCATTAAAAATTAACGAAATAAATATAGATACTCGTTCAATTAAGGAATTATTATCACGGTTTATTTGCAACTGCTAGTATCGGTTGAAAATGAGGCGGGACATTTTCGGGTTCGAGTAGTTGGATTAAAATTTTTGTGTAACCGATTTCTCTAAGCCAAAGGTGAAGATCGGTGGGCTTAAACCCCAGCCAATAGTCGCCATAAAGCTCGCGGGCTTGATCTACGTGATGTTCCATAAGGTCAAGGATCAAGATGCGGCCTTTAGGTTTTAGGATTTTGAAAGCCGCTGCGATTGCTTGTGGGGGGCTAGGCACATGGTGGAGGGCTTGGCTGAGCAATACGATGTCTACAGAGCGTGCGGCAATCGGGGGCGCTACGATATCGCCTTGGCGAAACTCTAAATTTTTAATCCCGTGAGCTCGAGTTTCGGCTTGGCCTACGGCGATCATCTTAGGAGAAATATCAACGGCAATCACTTTTTTTGCTCTTTGTGCGAGGAGTTGCGATAGCCAACCTTCGCCTGCTCCCAAATCAGCTATGACTAGATCGTCGGGAACGAGTTGCGCTAGCAAAGGCCCCACAGCTTGCCAAGAGCGGCCAGGGCAAGGGATTTCCCCCATCTTTCCGGCGATTTTGTTAAAGAAATTTTGTGCAGCCTGCTGGCGTTGTCGCAAGATAACTTGGAGTGCAGCTTGATCTCGCTGCGCCTCAGGCAGCGCCTGATACATTTCCATAGCGGCTTGGGTTACCGCCTGAGCCACAGGATCTAGGTTTTTTTCTGCTTTGTAATATATGTGTTTTCCTTGACGGCGGGATTCTACGAGTTGCGTTTGCCGCATCAACGCCAGATGATTGGAAATTGTGGACTGAGATTGGCCGAGCACTTGCTGTATTTCTGCCACTGAAAGCTCTTCGCGACTGAGAATGCCATACAGCCGTAGCCGCGTGATGTCGGAAAGCAGATGCCAGATTTTTTGAAGTTGTGTAGATGGAAGGGACATGATGCGGAGTGGTTAAAAGAGACAGGGGCTCACTAATTAAATTGTTTTATCATGATATGACAATGGAATAATCCTTGACGGGCTATAAAGAGCAGTTACCGTAATGATGGCTGTATGTCAAAAAAGTATATCTTCTCATCTGAATCCGTTACAGAAGGGCATCCGGACAAAGTCGCAGATACAATATCGGATGCCGTGCTCGACGCTTGCCTTGCTCAAGACCCACTGAGCCGTGTGGCATGTGAAACATTAGTCAAAAGCAACCTCGTCGTTGTCGCCGGTGAGATCACGACTAAAGCCAAGATAGATTATGTCGAAATCGTTCGCCAAGCCATCCGCCGCATCGGTTACTGCTACGAAGGCGACATATTCCATGCCGATCGTGTCCATGTCCTTAACGCCCTCACACCGCAAAGCCCCGATATTGCACAAGGTGTCGACGAACGCCAGGCCGAAGGAAAAGCTACCGCCGAACAAGGCGCCGGCGATCAAGGCCTCATGTTTGGTTTTGCCTGCAATGAAACCCCCGAGCTCATGCCTGCTCCCATCGTCTTTGCCCATCGCATCGGTCGCCGCCTCACAGAAATCCGTAAACAAAATCCCTCCACCTGGATCCGTCCCGACTCCAAGACGCAGGTCTCCGTTCAATACGAAGGTTACCGCCCTATTCGGATCGACGCCATCGTGGTCTCCACCCAACACGCCCCAGAAATCAAGCACTCCCAAATCTACGACTTCGTTGTAAATGAACTTATCCCGCAAGTCATCCCTGCTGAATTGATCGATAACAAAACACGTTTCCTCGTGAACCCCACTGGGCGCTTCGTCATCGGAGGGCCAGAGGGCGACAGCGGTCTCACTGGCCGCAAAATCATCGTAGACACCTACGGCGGCATGGGGCGACACGGTGGCGGGGCTTTCAGCGGCAAAGATCCCACCAAAGTCGATCGCAGCGCAGCCTACATGGGACGATACGTCGCCAAAAACATCGTTGCCGCTGGTCTAGCCGATCGCGCCGAAGTCCAATTCGCCTACGCCATCGGCTATCCCGAGCCTGTTTCCATCTGCGTAGATACCTTCGGCACAGGAAAAATCCCCGATGAAAAAATCGAAGCCGCCGTCCGCGAAGTCTTCAGCTTCAAACCTGCCAACATCATCCGCCAGCTCAACCTCCTCCGCCCCATCTATTCCTTTACCACCAACTACGGCCATTTCGGCCGCGAAGACAACCTGGATGCCCTCACCTGGGAGCGCATCGATAAGGTCGAAGCACTTCGAGCCGCTACTGGCCTCAATTAAACTACCTAACCACAAACCCCTCCAGACTCACACCCTGCAAGACACCTTCCAAAAAAAACACCAAAAACAAAAACCACCCACAAGCCTATGTCCACCACCCTCAAATCCCCCATCCACCAAGACTACAAAGTTCGCGACCTCTCCCTAGCCGAATGGGGCCGCAAAGAAATCACCATTGCCGAACACGAAATGCCCGGCCTCATGGCCGTCCGTGAAAAATACGCCCCACAAAAACCCCTCGCAGGCGTCCGCATCACCGGCTCTCTCCACATGACTATCCAGACTGCCGTCCTCATCGAGACCCTTGTCGAGCTAGGCGCCACCGTCCGCTGGGCATCCTGCAACATCTTCTCCACCCAAGACCACGCCGCTGCAGCCATCGCCGCACGCGGCATCCCCGTCTTTGCCTGGAAAGGCGAGACCCTCGAAGAATACTGGGACTGCACCTGGCGCGCCATCTACAACCCCCAAGGCCAAGGCCCCCAACTCGTCGTCGATGACGGCGGCGACGTCACCCTCCTCCTCCACAAAGGCTACCAAATGGAAGAAGGCGACCCCTGGGTCCATTCCCCATCCGAAAGCCAAGAAGAACAAATCATCAAAAACCTCCTCAAACGCATCCACGCCGAAAACCCCTACGTCTTCCACGAAATCGTCCGCGAATGGAAAGGCGTCTCCGAAGAAACCACCACCGGCGTCCACCGCCTCTACCGCCTCCAAGCCGAGGGCAAACTCCTCGTCCCCGCCTACAACGTCAACGACTCCGTCACCAAATCCAAATTCGACAACCTCTACGGCTGCCGCCACTCCCTCATCGACGGCCTCAACCGAGCCATGGACGTCATGATCGCCGGCAAAGTCGCCGTCGTCTGCGGCTACGGCGATGTCGGCAAAGGCTGCGCCCAATCCCTCCGCGGCCAAGGCGCCCGCGTCATCATCACCGAAATCGACCCCATCAACGCCCTCCAAGCCGCCATGGAAGGCTACGAAGTCACCACCGTCGAAGACACCCTCGGCCGCGGCGACATCTACGTCACCGCCACTGGCAACGTAGACGTCATCACCCTCGACCACATGCTCCGCATGAAAGACCAAGCCATCGTCTGCAACATCGGCCACTTCGACAACGAAATCCAAGTCGACCGCCTCAACGCCTACCCCGGCATCCGCAAAACCAACATCAAACCACAAGTCGACAAATACACCTTCCCCGACGGCCACGAAATCTACCTCCTCGCCGAAGGACGCCTCGTCAACCTCGGCTGCGCCACCGGCCACCCCAGCTTCGTCAT
Organism: Candidatus Methylacidiphilales bacterium; assembly: GCA_025056655.1. NCBI lineage: Bacteria > Pseudomonadati > Verrucomicrobiota > Methylacidiphilae > Methylacidiphilales > Methylacidiphilales bacterium. The sequence continues at coordinate 4,100 of JANWVL010000073.1, read as the reverse complement.
GAGCAACAGCTTCACCAACCAAGTCCTCGCCCAAATCGACCTCTGGAAAAATCGCGAACTCTACAAACCCGCCGTCTACGTCCTCCCCAAAAAACTCGACGAAGAAGTCGCACGCCTCCACCTCGAAAAAATCGGAGCCAAACTCACACGCCTCACCCCACGGCAAGCCGACTACATCGGCGTCCCCATCGACGGCCCCTACAAACCCGAACACTACCGCTACTAATCGCAACCACTACCGTAATTCAGGGCTGAAACTTTAACACGTTAACCGCCAGCCTTCTAACTCCGAATCCACCGAGAGCGCCCCGAATCCATGGAGAGCGCGGTTCCACCCGCGCTAAGGTCGGTGGTGGAAACCGAGCCTCTATTTGAGGTGTTATGGCACAACCTACGCCAAAATCATGAGACGTCTGGCTGTTAGGAATTAGACGTGTGGCTGTAAAAAGTTAGACGTCTGGCTATTTGACGGGCTGGCGCGGATCAGGCAGCATCGTTTTCATGACTCATCAACAGCGGGGTGGTCGTTTTCATGAGCCGGTGGCAGATGCCATGCGACGTTTCAGCCAATCGGTGAGTTTTGATTGGCGCCTGTATCGTGAAGATATCGAAGGAAGCATCGCGCACGCACGGATGCTTCGAAAAATCGGCATTCTCAAGCCAGAAGAGCTTTCGGCTATTGAAAAGGGGCTTCGCCAAATCGAAAAAGAAATCGAGCAAGGTGAATTTCACTGGCGCGAAGATTTGGAAGATGTGCACATGAATATCGAAGCGGCTTTGACGGCTATCGTCCCTGTTGGTGCGAAGCTGCACACGGGGAGAAGTCGCAACGATCAAGTGGCCACAGACGTGCGTCTTTGGCTTAAAAAGGTGGTGTTGCGGCAACAGAGCACGTTGCAGGAATGGCAGCGCGTCCTCTTAAATCGGGCTGAGCGGGACATAGACGTTCTTTTGCCGGGCTACACGCATCTGCAGCGGGCTCAGCCAGTGCGGTTGGCGCATCATTGGCTCGCCTATGTCGAGATGGCGGCACGCGATCATGATCGTCTGCAGGATGCATTGAAGCGGATCGACGTCCTTCCTCTCGGCAGTGGTGCACTTGCTGGGAGCATGTTGCCTTTGGATCGAGAATTTGTGAGGCGAGAGCTGGGTTTCGCTGCGCTTTCTCGCAACTCGATGGACGCAGTGAGCGATCGAGATTTCATCGTGGAATATGTGGCGGCTGCTACGTTAATCGCGGTGCACCTTTCGCGCTTGGCCGAGGATCTGATCTTGTGGAGCAGCGCGGAGTTTGATTTTGTGCGCGTGCCGGATGCTTTTGCGACCGGGTCGAGCTTGATGCCGCAAAAGAGGAATCCAGACGCGGCTGAGTTGGCGCGGGGTAAGGTGGGGCGTGTGTTGGGAAATCTGGTGAGTCTTGTGACGATGCTCAAAGGGCTTCCGATGACTTACAATCGGGATCTGCAAGAGGATAAGGAGCGGCTTTTCGATACTGTGGATACGATCGATGGCATTTTTTCGGTGATGATTCCGATGGTGCGCGATTTGGTGATCCGTGAGGAAGCTTGTCTTAAGGCGGTAGAAGATGCGCAGCTTTTGGCGACGGATGTAGCGGATTGGCTCGTGACGCACGGTGTGGCGTTTCGCGATGCGCATCACATTGTGGGCCGATTGGTGAAAGTGAGTGAGGAGCATGGATGCTCGCTTAGAGAGCTTCCTCTTGTGGAGTGGAGAAAGGTCTCACCGATTTTTGATGAGAGGGTGTTGGAGGTATTTAAGCTTCCGGATGCGCTAGAAAAGCGGGTGATGGTGGGGGCGCCGTCACGTCGCAACGTCGTCGCAGCGATTGAAGAGTGGAAAGGGAAGTTGTCATGTTGAGCTAAGCGAGATAAGGGAAAAGACATGTTTCGGTGGCAGGCTTGTCCGCAAATTCGAATCATCGAGCATCCGTTACTTCAGACAAAGCTGACCATTTTAAGGGACCGCGAGACTCCGACGACGGTGTTTCGTGAGACGTTGCGGCAGATGGGGGCGTTGATGTTATTTGTGGTGAGCCGAGATTTCGAGACGGAAAGTTGTGCTGTGCACACGCCGATCGAGGCTACGCAAGGGATGCGGTTGCGTCGGCCGGTGGTGTTGGTGCCGATTTTGCGCGCGGGGTTGGGCTTGATCGATGGGATGCTGGATCTTTTGCCGGGCGCTCTTGTGGGGCACATTGGGATGAGTCGAAATGAGGAGACGCTGGTGCCGCATCGTTACTACGGGAAAGTGCCGAAGGCGATTGATGAAGCTGAAGTGTTGATTTTGGATCCGATGTTGGCGACTGGAAACAGCGCGGTGGCGGCGATCGATGAGGTAAAGCGGATGGGGGCAAAGAGGATTCGTTTTGTGTGCCTTTTGAGTAGTCCGGAAGGGCTTGAACGTTTGCATCGGGTGCATGCGGATGTGCCGATTTTCACGGTGGCTGTGGATCGGATGTTGAATGATCAAGGATTTATTATGCCTGGCTTGGGGGATGCTGGGGACCGTTATTTTGGGACTTGAGGAGCGTGCTATTGGAGATGAGCTTGTTGCCAGTCTCTAAGCTGTTTCAGGGCTTTCCATGCGGCACGAGAGTCGATCAGCTCAGCGGCGAGTCGGTAGCCGGAGGTTATGTCGGAGGTTTTTTCTGCAATAGTGAGAGCCACCGCGGCATTGGCTACCAGAAAGGAACGAGCGGGGCCTTGTTCTTTTCCTTGTAGAACGGCTTCGATCAATTGAGCGCTTTCTTGAGGATGGGCGACAAAGACTTTTTCAACGGCATAGTGGGGCTGGATGTTTTGGAGTGAAATGGGGATGTGCGGGTGTGAGGTCCAAAGTTGACCTAATCCGTAAGGGCTGACTTCGCCGCAGGGACGGCCGTCGGGAAGTTCGCCATAGACGACGGCGAAACGTTGGCAGCCGATTTTTTTGAGGGCTGCATGGAAGAGTGGGCCGTGTTCTTTTTTGAAAACGCCGAGGATTTGGATGCGGGGGCGGAGTGGATTGAGGAGGGGGCCGAGGAGGTTGAAGATGGTGCGATGGCCCGCGGAGGCCAATTCTTTGCGGATCGGTGCGATAGCTTTGAAAGCGGGATGCCATTGAGGGGCGAAGAGGAAAGCGAAGTGAGTGGTGCGGAGTTGTGCTTCGATTTGGTCGGGAGAGAGGTCTATGCGAAGGCCGAGCGCTTCGAGCACGTCTGCGCTTCCGGAGGATTTTGTGATGGCGCGGTTGCCATGTTTGGTAATGGTGAGGCCGGCGGCGATGAGGACGAAAGCGGTGGCAGTAGAGACGTTGAAGAGGGGGAGTGCTCCACCGCCTGTGCCGCAAGAGTCGAGAAACGGCGTCGTATCGGTTTGAAGAGCCAGAAGGCTTGCTGGTGGCGGCGTGGCTAGTTCTCTAAAGCACAGCGCAAAAGCGGCGAGTTCATCGGCTGTCTCGCCGCGTTGTTTGAGGGCTAGGAGATAGGCCTTTTTGTCTTCGCTGGATTGGTTTGGATCCAGCAGGAGGCGGATGAGGGTGGGGATCTCATCGAGAGGGGTGGTTTGGCCTGCGTGACAAAGTTTTGCGGCTTCTTGTAGGGAGAGCATGGAGGCCAGGTTGGCGTGTTTTTTTTAATGGAGCAAGTCTAGCTCAGGCAAAAGATTGAAGCCTGAAGGAATGGAATTGGCGTTTGAAGGTTTTGTTTGCTAGAAGGGGCGGCATGGTGACGGAATGTTGGCGACAAATGAGCGTTGAGAAGGCTCATGAAATTATTCAAACGGTGCATGAGACAAACAAGAAGCTGTATCGCAAAACGCTGGAACTTTTAGCTCCACACATGGGGAAGAGAGCCGCGATTATTTTAGAGATGCCGAAGAAGGAACGGCATCAGGTGTGGATTGAATTTTTCAAGCAGGAAAGGTTTGCGACGTTTGCGTTTAACTTTCTTTCATGGTGGCTGATGGAGCGGCATCGACCGATGCTTTCGGCTTGGCTTACGCATCTTGGGATCGAGCATGAGTCGGGCATTGCAACGGAGTTTCCTGATGGACAGCCTGCAGCGGAGGTGTTGGCGGAGGGAGTGGAAAAGCTTTTGAGAG